>CAYMMN010000436.1:0-2953 GCA_964391495.1 uncultured Flavobacteriales bacterium
ATTTGCGGCAGCGCGCAGTCCGGTTAACACAATTCCACATTCACGCATGATTTTCATTTTTGCAGCTGCTGTATCATCGGCACCACCAATGATTGCACCTGCGTGACCCATACGTCTTCCCGGAGGAGCTGTTTGCCCTGCAATAAAACCAACCACCGGTTTTGTTCCGTTAGCTTTGATCCACTTTGCAGCTTCTGCTTCCAGACTTCCACCAATTTCACCGATCATGATGATTCCTTCGGTTTCAGGATCATTCATAAAAAGTTCAACGGCTTCTTTTGTAGTGGTACCAATAATTGGATCTCCACCAATTCCAATAGCAGTTGAAATTCCCAGACCTGCTTTTACAACCTGATCAGCTGCTTCGTAAGTCAACGTTCCTGATTTTGAAACGATACCAATTTTTCCTGGTTTGAAAACAAAGCCCGGCATGATACCAACCTTACATTCTCCGGCAGTAATTACACCCGGACAATTAGGTCCGATGAGGCGGGTAGTTTTATCTTTTAGATATTCTTTCACCATGATCATATCCTTGGTTGGGATACCTTCAGTGATGGTAACAATCAAACGAATTCCCGCTTCCGCTGCTTCCATAATCGCGTCAGCGGCAAATGCCGGTGGAACAAACACGATGGAAACATCTGCTCCGGTTTTTTGAACGGCATCAGTAACAGTATTAAAAACAGGACGATCCAGATGTGTGGTTCCTCCTTTTCCCGGAGTTACTCCTCCTACTACATTAGTGCCGTATTCAATCATCTGAGTCGCATGGAAAGTTCCTTCACTTCCTGTGAAACCCTGAACAATAATTTTGCTTGATTTGTTAACGAGAACACTCATTGGGTGGGTATTAGTTGTTAGTTGTTAGAGCTTAGTTGTTAGAACTTAGTTGTTAGAACTTAGTTGTTAGAACATAGTTGTTAGAACTTAGTTGTTAGAGCTTAGTTGTTAGAGCTTAGTGGTTAGTGCTTAGTGACTACAGAAACGTCCCTCGCCCCAAGTCCCCCGTCCCTATCTATTCATGGAAAATTCTCATGAAGGAATGACGTCCCTTATTCGATTTCCTTGTTTTTTAAGCACTGCGAAAATAGAGCTTTTTTTAGGAAGAGTTCATTGGAATTTGGATAAATTTGGTCTCTTTTTCAACATGTATACAATCAACCGAACAGACCCGATTATTGCCATCGCCACAGCACCCGGAACCGGTGCCATTGCGGTTATACGCCTTTCCGGCACGGGTTGTATCGAGATTGTATCGAAGCATTTCAAGTCCCTGAAAAAGAAATCACTGTCCCTTACAGAAGCAGCTTCCCACAGCCTTCATTTTGGCATTCTGGAAAGTGAGGGGCTTGTTTTGGACGAAGTACTGGTATCCGTATTCAAAGGCCCTCATTCATATACAGGGGCTGATACGATTGAGATTTCCTGTCACGGTTCACCCTATATTCAGCAACAAATTGTCTCCACATTCCTCAAAAAAGGGGTGCGACATGCTCAGCCCGGGGAATTCACATTGCGTGCATTTTTGAATGGCAAAATGGATTTGTCGCAAGCCGAAGCCGTCGCGGATCTGATCGCGTCCGATTCAGGCTTTTCACATCAACTTGCTTTGCAACAAATGCGTGGTGGATTTTCAGGAGAAATAAAAAAGTTAAGAGAAGAGCTGATTCATTTTGCTTCATTGCTTGAACTCGAATTGGATTTCGCCGAGGAAGATGTGGAATTCGCTTCGCGACACGAGCTCATGGAGACCGTGAATAAACTGCTAAGGAATATTCATACTCTCATTGAGTCCTTTGAACTTGGCAATGTAATCCGCACCGGAATTCCGGTTGTGATTGCAGGTAAACCAAATGTTGGGAAAAGTACTTTGTTGAATGCATTTCTGAATGAAGAACGCGCTATCGTCAGCGAAATAGCGGGAACCACACGGGATACCATCGAAGAAGAAATTGTTCTGGGTGGAATTAAATTTCGATTTATTGATACAGCCGGCATACGTGAGACAACCGACACCATTGAACGCATCGGTGTACAGAAGACGTATGAGAAAATAAAACAAAGTCCGATCATCCTTTATTTGTTTGACATTCACGAAACAGGCGCACTTGAAGTTCAGAATGAATTGAATGATCTCCGCACGCATCTTGCCCCTGATTTTCGATTGATCCCTGTTGCGAATAAGATTGACGGACATGATCCTGAACAAGTGATTGAGGATTACAAATCAGTTCCCGGAACGATGTTCATTTCAGCGAAAGAGAAAAAGAATGTGCATGCATTGGCCACTTTTCTCAGAGATCAATTTCAAACCGGAAATCTGAAAGGAACAGATACAACCATTTCAAACATTCGTCATGCCGATGCCTTGCGTAAAACCGCGGAGGCACTTGAAAGGGTTCACGAAGGTTTGTCGAATAAGGTGACCAACGATTTCATTGCCGGCGATTTGAGGATTGCATTGCATTATCTCGGAGAAATTACCGGTCAGATTTCGACAGATGATTTACTGGAGAATATATTTTCGAAATTTTGTATCGGAAAGTGAAATTAATTGAACACAAATTAAAATTCGTTTCAGAAAAAAATGACCATCAGCTCCACCCTCTTTAAAGATGCATCTCTTGTTATTGATATTGAAAAATACTCAAAGCATAAACAACTGGAGAAAGATGAAATCCTGATGGAAACAGGTGATGCAATTCAGTTCATTCCGATTGTACAATCCGGTGTACTCCGTATCGTGCGCCAGGATCCGGATGGCAAAGAGGTTTTTCTGTATCATTTGTATCCCGGACAAACCTGTGCCATGGCACTCAATTGTTGTCAGTCCGGGAAAAAGAGTATGGTAAAAGCAATTGCTGAAGATAGAACAGAAATCCTGTTGATTCCAGTGCAACAAATCGAAGACTGGTTTAAATACCCGGAATGGCGTTCCTTTATCAACACA
>CAYMMN010000437.1:0-2951 GCA_964391495.1 uncultured Flavobacteriales bacterium
ATGCTGAATGTGAAAACAATTTGCCTTGTCAAATTTAGAGCATTTTCACAGCCTGACTCATACTTTTGAAGATTAAAATCCTTCTTTCTTCATTAATAAGGCTTCTTAGGAATTGTTACAATACAAGCCCCTGTAATTTGCCTACCTTTGCAAAATGAATGCGCATCCGTCTAAGCCAAATATCCGCGACCTGTCAAAAAAAGACCTGGAAAACTGGTTCATAGAGCAAGGTGAACAAAAATTCAGAGCCGTTCAGGTTTGGGAATGGTTATGGCAAAAAAGCGCGAGGACTTTTGATGCGATGAGCAATCTGTCGAAAAGCCTTCGCGAAAAACTTCAGGAACATTTTTCTCTGCCCGCGGTGAGTATTGACACTTTTCAAGTCAGTAAAGACCGAACAATAAAAAATGCATTCAGATTATTTGATGGAAATATCGTGGAAGGTGTTTTGATTCCAACGGATTCCCGAATGACCGCCTGCGTCTCTTCACAGGTTGGATGTAGTCTTACCTGTAAATTCTGCGCGACCGGAAAACTGGAAAGACTTCGGAACCTCAACGCGGATGAAATATATGACCAGGTTGCCATCATCCGCGAACAGGCCTTAGCCAATTACAATATTCCCTTGTCTAATATTGTTTACATGGGTATGGGAGAACCCTTATTAAATTATGCCAATGTTATAAAGAGCATTGAACGAATAACATCACCGGATGGATTAGGAATGTCTCCTCAAAGAATTACTGTAAGTACAGCCGGCATTGCGAAAATGATACGCAAATTGGGCGATGACGAGGTCAAATTCAACCTGGCCTTATCACTTCATGCCGCTAATGAAACCAAGCGCAATCAGATCATGCCCATCAATGAAAGTAATTCTCTTGATGCACTTGCCGAATCTCTAAATTACTTTTATGATAAAACGGGAACACGTGTAACGTTCGAGTACATTGTGTTCAATGGCTTCAATGATTCACTGAATGACGCGAAAGAGCTGGAATCCTTTTGCAGAAAGGTAAAAGCAAAAGTGAACCTGATTGAATATAATCCTATTGATGGCGGTGATTTTACAAATGCCAAGGACGATAAAATAGATTCATTTAAAAATTACCTCGAAGATCACGGTATTATTGTCAACATCCGTAGAAGCAGGGGAAAAGATATTGATGCAGCATGCGGTCAGTTGGCAAATAAAAATGAACATGCTGTTGTGAAATTGAAAAAGTAAATTTTTCTTTTCAAAAAAAAATAACGTAACTTCATTTTTGATTACATGAGGTTTAAGCATTCTTTATTTCACCTATAAAGTCATTCGAAAAATGTCATCAAAAAAACTACTCCCACTACTTTTCGTTTTGTACTCACTACAGGCATTTAGTCAATCCGATTCCCCATGTCAGGCCCCTTTACTGAATGTAAATGGAGATACCTGTGTATTCATTTCTTCGACAACTACCGGAGCACTTTATCAAAACGATACTGCGAATGGAGGTACTCCTCCCTGCGCGTTTCCCGGCTCACCGGATGTCTGGTATGCGGTAGTGGTTCCCGCTTCAGGGGCAATCGCTTTTACTTCCGAAGCCGGAACAATTACGGATGGTGGCATGGCTGTCTATTCCGGTCCTTGTACTCAACCTCAATTGATCGAGTGCGACGATGATGCTGCAGTTGGGATGATGGCTGTCGTGGATCGATCAGATTTTAATCCGGGCGACACATTATACGTACGTTTCTGGAAAGCTGCAGGGAATGGTACAGGAACTTTTTCGATATGTGCTGTTGAATCTCATTCCGATTGCCGCGTCGCGCAACAGCTTTGTGAAACCACACACATCAATGGAAATGCTTACGGCCCGGGTTCCAACCAGGACGCCTTTGCTTACTATTGCGATATCTCTGAATTTCAATCACACTGGTTTCGGTTTCGGTTCTTAACTGCAGGTACTTTTATCTTTAAACTTTATCCGGATGCAATTGGCACAGGAATATATCCTGATTATGACTGGCTGATGTATCGAAGTCCCGGCTCCGGGTTTTGCAACACATTTACATCACAAACCAGTCCTGATGTATGCAATGGCAGCAGTTCCATGGGTGCTTCAGGAGAAACAGGACTAGATCCAACGGGAACCTCCAATTCAGTTCCTGCAGGTCCGGGCAATCCATATTGTCCGGTTCTAAATGTAAATGCGGGTGACGATTATTTCCTCCTCGTAAATAATTTCAGCACTTCTTCTTCCGGATTCAACCTGACCATAGGTGGAACTGCACTGCTGGATTGTTCTATCGAACCAACAGCTGTTCCTTCTTATCAATACGAATCCTCTCAAAAAGTATATCCTGTTCCTGCGAAGGATCAGGTTTGTTTTTTAATGCAAACTGGTTCAGGGCAGAACAAATACACACTGAGCATTTTTAATCCTACCGGAGCACAAATTTTTTCCGACGATCACCCGGATTCATCCGGATGGTGCATCAAAACCGCAGGACTTGGACATGGCTTCTTTTTCTACAGAATAAATGATCGTTCAAACCAGGTAATTTCAAAAGGAAAATTTATTGTCGATTAATCAGCTCAGGGTCAAGCAGGAGGAAAAACCGAAGCTGATTACGGATTCTTACAGCTAAGAAAAAAGTACGTATTTTCGTCCTCCTTATATGTCCCAATCTCTAACGGATATCAAAGCGCCTATCGCTTCGGCGATGGACGAATTTGAACAGAAATTTCGCTCTTCCATGAAGAGCTCGGTTCCTCTGCTCGATCGGATTACGCATTACATCGTAAAACGAAAAGGCAAGCAAATGCGACCCATGTTTGTTTTTCTTTCTTCCGGTTTATTGGGACAGGTAAACGAACGCAGTCACCGGGCTGCAACTTTGATCGAATTGTTGCATACTGCGACATTGGTTCACGATGATGTGGTGGATGATTCCAATGAACGTAGAGGTTT
>CAYMMN010000438.1:0-2927 GCA_964391495.1 uncultured Flavobacteriales bacterium
AATGGTTGCGGAGTATCCGGAACCAGAACATTAGCCGTTGCAATTTCCTGCCGTACTGCACAAACCATCAATGAATCAAACAATATTCAAACCAGCATTTATCCGAATCCGGCTCATGGATCATTCAATGTCAGTTTCACGACAAATGCAGCAGAAAATTATCGTTTGAAAGTTGTAGATCAAACAGGTAGAATTGTAAAAGAGCAACAAATCAATGCTGTGGAGGGAGTAAATTTGCAGCAGTTGGATGCAAGTGATTTGGCCGCCGGAGTTTACATGGTTGTGCTAGAAAGCAAATCCGGAATCAGCAAATATCCGTTGCTGCTCCAGTAAATAATTGAGAGTTAAACTATGTACAACCGGGTTTGATTTCAAAATCAAACCCGGTTTTTTTGTCGATTTATTTAGTATTAGAAAAAATATCAATTTATGGATTTTGAAATCCTTTTGTGACATGCGGGAATGCCTTTGTTTATAAGGGTTTCGAAGGTGTAAGTGAGGTCAATAGGTAAAAAGACTTTGAAGCTATTGTTAAATGTGGCATTCAGGAGTCCTGTTTGCCAACCAAAAGTGTCGATTGGCCAAAAACCGCTGTCAGAGCGGGTTTCCGAAGGCTATATTTGTTTTATTCAGGTTGATCTTCTGATTGAAAGATGAAGGAATCGGAATTGACTCAGTTGTTTGATTTTTATCATTGCTTTTTCCAGTGCATGACTCCGCTATGTTCCGACATAGGAGATTTAAAATTGGAGATGAAGAAAGCGGTTAAGCAATCAGAACTTTTCATTTCTGATAATTTTTGAATTGGATAGTCGATTAGTTCAAGATAATAGACCAAGAGATTAGAGCTATTAGTGCCTGTATAGTTTGTCGTTCGCCAGCAATTTGTGATGGATTACCCAAAATTCTACAGGAATTCATATAAAACAATTGATTAAGGCCTCCAACCAAAGCTATTTTGCCACTCAAATAAGAAACAAATCCCTAAATACTTGAAACACATGTACCCCCAAATCCTCCATCTGATACGATTACGTTGGTTTCCCATCGTGGTCTTATGCATCTTCGGTCAGAACCGTATGTCTGCACAAACAATCTCCGGGAACTGTTCCGGAGCACAGCAAATTACTGTTGGCAATTGTACATCCAATCAGGATGTTAATGATGGAACTGTAAATGATCCAAGCGCCAGTGGATGTTTGTCCAGCCTTTCCAGAGATGGCTGGTATTACTTTGTTGCAACGAGCACCAAAACAACAATTTATTTTAATAACAACTCAGGCCGGGATCCCTTACTGGCAGTATATACCGGCACTTGTGGATCTTTGACATTGGTCGGATGTTCAAATTCTAACGGATCCTCCGGAGATGAAACAATTTCTGCATTAACCACTACAATTGGTGTTACTTATCGCATACGAATTGCACGAAACAGTAACGGTTCGGGTACTTTAAATGGTTCGGTATGTGTTTACAATGTTCCCGATGTAACAAGCTTTAGCCCTTCTCCAATTTGTACCGGTGCTCAATTAACCATTACTGGAACAGGTTTTACAGGCGCAACAGGGGTAAGCATCAATGGAACTGCTGCAACTAGTGTTACCGTTGTCAATGCGACAACGATTACTTGTACTGTTGCATCCTCTACAACTTCCGGTACCGTTTCAGTTACCGGTCCCGGTGGAACAGGTAACAGTGCATCTTCACTGACTGTTAATTCTACTCCTGTTGGATCTGCTTCTCCTTCAACCCAAACACTTTGCGGCAGCGGAACTACTGCAGTCAATTTGAATAGCACCGTCGCCGGAACTTCTTTCACTTGGACAGTTGTACAATCGAATGTCAGTGGAGCCGCTGATTGTGCAGGATCGTGCGGAACAAGCATTGCTCAGTCTCTGTCAAATGTCAACGGCACAAGCACCGGAACAGCTACATATAGTGTAACTCCTACAACAGCTTCCTGTACCGGTGCAACCTTCACCGCGACAATCACAGTGCGTCCAAAACCTGTAGTTTCAGCGAGTAATACTGCTCCTGAAATCTGTAGTGCAAGCGGACCTGGTGTTAGTCTTAGTAGTACTGTTTCAGGAACAAGCTATACCTGGACTGTTTCACAAAGTGGTGTAACAGGAGCAAGCAATTGTAACTCATCATGTGGATCCAATATCAATCAAACATTAACTGCAAGCGGAGTTGTTGCAGGTACCGCAACTTATACGGTTACCCCAACAGCAAGCAGCTGTGCGGGAAATACACTCACGGTTTCGGTAACTGTAAACCCTAAGCCTGTTGGCTCAGCATCTCCTTCTACACAATCTTTTTGTGCATCAGGTACAACGAATATTAACCTGAATAGTACTTTATCAGGAACGGCATTTACCTGGACAGTTGCAAATACAAATGCAACCGGTGGCCTTGCATGCCCATCATCTTGCGGAACAAATATTGCCGATGCAATCAGTTCCACCGGTAATACACCCGGAACTGTAGTCTATACAATCACGCCGGCAACTGCATCTTGTACAGGAAATAATTTCACGGCAACAATGACCGTAAATCCGATCCCGGTTGGAACAGCCACACCTTCGGTAAAGACAATTTGCTCCGCTACCGGACCTGCGATTGCTCTGAGCAGTACGGTTAGTGGTACATCGTACAACTGGACAGTTTCATTGAGTGGTCTGACAGGAGGAAGTAACTGTGTGTCATCTTGTGGTTCTTCTATCAACCAAACGCTTTCAACAAGTGCACCTGTTCAGGGTACTGCAACTTATACAGTAACACCTACAGCAAATGGATGTTCCGGAAATACCTTCACTGCAGACATTACCGTGAACCCTGTTCCTGTAGCTGTTGCATCTCCTTCTTCGGAGTCTATATGCAGTGGCGGTACAACAGGTTTTGCACTGTCAAGTGCAGTGACAGGA
>CAYMMN010000439.1:0-2918 GCA_964391495.1 uncultured Flavobacteriales bacterium
GCAATCGGGATATTGGAAAAGACAGGTGAATTGTTTTGAGAAGTTGAATTATCCAAAGTTGCTTCAACATACATTTGCTCATTCAAAGGATCTACCAGAGTTGTGATAGCGCCGTTGCGACAACACTCCCTAGTACCAAAAATCCAATCAGGACAATTGGCAATGGTTGCAACACCGGTATACTCCCACTTCTGTATCCCGGGCTCAGTACCACCGCTGCATGTTGTCGATGCACCGGGACAAACACGTGTTATTTCTTGTCCGGTTCCAGGAATAGGAAACAGTGTAAGAATACCGGAAGTTCCACAGGTAGCAGAGCTCATTGTAATATCGATGGAAGTCTGAGCAGAAATCCCAACGCAATCACGATAAAAAGTATAATTGATTTCATACTGATTATTTCCAAGGTAGCGGTAAGTCAGATCCGCTCCTGCCATGTGAGTCGCGAATGATTTCTGATTTTGCGAAATCAAAAAGATCGCTGTGATCAGTAGCATTCGACTGAAGGCAATTAGAAATTGTAAATGATTTTTTCTCATCTGGTTGTTTTTTTTCAATTAGATTTTAGGGGGAAATAATTTGTCATTCCGGCCAGGGAATGATTTATTTAAGGTCAATAAATTTCTTATGGATACAATTCGAAATTTAAAACTCTTTAATCAGAATTCATACAGAAAGGATAAATATTAATTCGGCCCTGGTCACTTATGTTAAACCGAAATTTTCACCACTAAAAATGACACTTTCACCAAATTCATCACAATATTTCAGGGCTTTCTCAGAACGTCTTCTAGAAAAACTACCGGGTATTAATTCAAAGGTGAGATTTTAACACTTCCCGGCCATATCACAGTAAACACGTAATTTATCCTTGAAAGGTTTACACTTCATAAAAATATTTTTGGTGCTTCTGGACACAAATTTATCCTTATCCATTTCCCCTTGTGTTTAGACAAGTATTCGTAAGGTAATCAATGCTACCGTAAAGAAAATAAAAAGCAATGCCAACAGAAATAAGTTGTCGGCTATTGTCTCATACCGTACAGAAAGAACCAACCTCTTTGTACGAATAGATAAAAAAGACAAGATACTGGAAACCATAAACAACAATGCCGAAATAGCTGTGAATTCATCAATCAGAGTCTTCTCTGAATAATTGGAAACTTTCAAAGATGTAATAATTACAAGACAGAATCCAAGAAGGTTTGAAGAAGTACTTAAAATGTGTGATGACTTATCATTATCCGGCATACCGTTTTTATTTTCAAAAGTACAGGCTTAGCATAAAATATTAATGAATAGAAGATGACGAAAGGTCACTCGATCGAGAGAAAAAGAATATTCAATCCAGCCTGTTTTTTAACAGCTGAGATCACTGAGTTTAAGCCGCAAAGGGCGCAAGAGAAGTTTTCTTCGGAATAGTCTAAGCGATCTCTTTGGTTAAAAATAAAATAGTATCGTCTCCCGTCTAATTACACTGATTTTGAAAACACATAGGAAGGCCACTATAATTTTTATTTATATTTGCTTAGATCCTAAATCAATGAAAAAACTACACCCCCTTTTAATTCTTATCCTGTTCGTATCCATTGTATCTGCTCAGGAAAACGAAAACTCCCTTCCACCCTATACCAGGGAAACTAACTTCTACAAAGGACGGGAAATAGCCCAAAAATATTTCGACAAAAAATTTAAATCAGAAGAGCAACATTTACTTTCAGATGCCACCAAGGATGAAGTCTTTGAAGAGAAGGAAGAATATGCGCAATTTAAACGATGGGAAAACTTCTGGAAGGACAGAGTGCTGCCGGATGGCTCCTATCCAGCTTCGTCATTTCTTTACCACGAATTTGAAAAAAGGAATTCTGTGAATGCAAGAAATTCTTCTTCAAATTTTGCCGGCAACTGGACCTGTATCTCTCAAACCACATGCACCGGAGGCTACGACGGTATGGGAAGAACAACTTGTACCGCATTTGATCCAAACAATGGAGATGTATTTTATGTAGGTGCTCCAAATGGCGGTTTGTGGAAAACGACTGACGGAGGACAAACCTATACTGCCCTTGGCGATCAGTTGCCATTTGTAAGTGCAGGCTCCATCGTTGTAGATTTTAATGATCCGAATATATTGTATGTTTCTACTGGTGATGCTGTAGGTTGGTGGAACTATAGTATGGGAGTGTATAAATCAACAGATGGTGGTGCAAGCTGGAATCCGACACCTTTGTCATGGCAACTTGCCGGTCAGATTGCTGTCTACAAATTGCTGATGAATCCGGGCAATTCAAACATGATTTATGCAGCAACAACAGACGGGTTGTTTCGCACAATTAACGGAGGAGCAAACTGGACAAAGGTTTACAATTCCTCCGTATCCGATATTGAAATTAAACCCGGAGATCCTTCCACTGTTTATATGTGTACGGATGACTACTGGGGTTCCAGCGAAGTTTTTCTTTCCACTGATTCAGGTGCTACATGGAACCAGGTGACATCCTTCGGAATTTCACAACGATCTCTTTCACTTGCTGTGAGCCCTGCTGATCCCAATATGGTAGCTGCCTTTCACAGTGAGAATATGAGCTTGTATGTCTCCACAAACAGCGGAGCAAATTTTACACTACGTACCACAGGATTGCCGGGTATGGCGGCGTTTTTTATCTCTTCACAAAATTCGAATGTGATGTACTGTGGAGGTATAATTGTTGAAAAATCAACAGATGGCGGGATGAGCTGGAATCAGATCACTGACTGGTATAATTCAGGAGCTTATCCTGAAGTTCATGCTGATTTGCACAACATCTGCTGGAATCCTCTTTGTCCGCAAGATTTGTATTTCAATAATGATGGTGGATTGTACCGATACAATGAAAACACTCTAACATGGACAGAATTATCCAATAATCTTGTGATTA
>CAYMMN010000440.1:0-2916 GCA_964391495.1 uncultured Flavobacteriales bacterium
GGTAGTTTTTATATCATCGAAATTGATCGCATGCGTTAATTGATTGCGGATTACATGGTGATGTCAAAACAAACATCTCCTCACGTGACTTCTTATGTTGAAGCGGATGTAACCAATATCGTGAAATGGAGAGATCGTGTGAAATCAGAATTTGAAAAACGCGAGAAAGAAAAAATCACCTACACTCCTATTTTCATTGAAGCTGTTTGCAAAGCCATCAAGGATTTTCCGATGGTGAATATTTCATTGGATGGAACAAGAATTATTAAAAAGAACTTTATCAATATTGGTATGGCTGCTGCATTACCAACCGGGAACCTTATCGTACCGGTGATTAAAAATGCTGACCATCTCAACCTTGTTGGATTGACCAAGGCCGTAAATGACCTTGCCAACCGTGCTCGTGCGAACAAATTAAAACCGGATGAAATCCAGGATGGAACTTTCACCATTACCAATGTCGGTACTTTCGGTAATGTCATGGGAACGCCAATCATCAACCAGCCTCAGGTAGCCATTCTAGCTGTCGGCGCGATTCGTAAAAAACCGGCGGTCATCGAAACACCGGAAGGCGATACAATCGGAATTCGTCACATGATGTTCCTGTCACTCTCTTACGACCACAGAGTTGTTGACGGATCACTTGGCGGCAGCTTCCTTCGCCGCATAGCGGATTATCTTGAAAAATTTGACATTAGTCGCGGTTTCTGATTCTATTCTACCGTGGTTTATTTTACACCTATTAATCACAAGATTCAACGAATGACCAGATTTCTCCACGCGAAAATTCTCGCGGTACCGGTCCTTATGGCATTGTTGTGCCCTTCACTTTCGTATGGACAAAAAGCGAAAGCCGGACATGTACTCACCACCGATGAAGCGAAAATTGTAAAAAAGGATGCTGCTACATTGTTTGTTTCGACAGACTATAAAGGAGCTTTGCCGGCATACAAGGATCTTGTTAAAGCGGATCCTTCCAATCCGGATTACAATTATCGTCTCGGAGTTTGTTATCTGATGACAAATGTTGACAAGCAGGCGGCGCTTGCATGTCTGGAAAAAGGCAAGACTTCAAAAGATGCCAAAAAGGATCTGGCATTTTATATGGGAATGGCCAATATGTACAATCTCAATTGGGACGCGGCAATCGAATCATTTCAAAGTTACAAGCAAAGCAGCGCGAATAAACCCATGAAGGATTTTCTTCCTACTGATCGCCTGATTGAAATGTGCAACAATGGAAAACAGCTTTGCGCGACCAAGGTGAATGTGACCTATACGAATATGGGGAAAGGCATCAATACTCCCTATGAAGAATACAATCCGTTTATTTCCGCGGATAACAAGGAGCTTGTTTTTACTTCCAGAAGAAAAGGAAATATCGGTGGGTTCATTGAAGATCTGGGAATTTATACTTCCGATTTGTACTGGTGCGTATGGAAAGATACCATCTGGAGCAAACCCAAAGGACTTGGCGGTATTGTCAACAGCGAATGGGATGAGGAATCAGTAGGACTCAGTGCTCTTGGTGATCAGTTGTTTATTTATTTTGATAATGTGGAAGCTTTTGCTGATTTGGGAATCGCTTCCATCAAAGGAAAAACATGGCAAAAGCCGGTGATGATGCCGGAGCTTATCAATTCCAAACAATACGAAGGCGGAGCATGCACTTCTCTTGACGGCAGCGTCATCATCTTCTCCAGTAACCGAAAGGATGCGCTTGGCGGAAATGATTTGTGGATTGTTCAGAAAGAAAAAAGCGGCGAATGGGGACCGGTAACAAATCTTGGCTCTGTGATCAATACAAAGTACGATGAGGAATCACCTTTTCTCACGATGGACGGCAACACCCTATATTTTAGTTCTAAAGGACACAACAGTATGGGTGGATATGATTTGTTCAAATCCAAAAAAGATCCGGCTACAGGCAAATGGACAGCTCCTGTGAATCTAGGCTACCCGATCAATGATCCGGATGATAATTCGTTCTTTTCGATTACCGGTGACGGAAGATATGCTTACATCTCCGCGCTGATGAAAGATGGTTATGGTGATCGCGATATTTACAGAATTGAATACAACGATACTACAGATCATCCTTTCCGCTCTGTCATTACGGGAACAGTCAGTTCTTCTACCGGAGGCAGAATTGAACTCACAAAAGTTACTTTGACAAACAAAGCGGATCAGTCTGCACTTGTTTACAAACCAAATACTGCTACCAACGCTTTTATATTGAATGCCGCGCCGGGAGAATATACCCTGAGTGTGGAAGGTTATAATTTTGCTCCTTACAACGAAGACATTACAGTCGGAACTGAATTTCCACCCGTGGAGATCAACAAGAAGATTGCTGTGACTTCCACAAAATAGAAACGAATGCAATTACAGCTGAAAAAACCGATTGTTTTTCTTGATCTCGAAACAACCGGTGTGAATGTCGGGGCCGACAGAATTGTCGAAATCGCTTTGTTGAAAATCTATCCGAACGGAAACAAGGATTCGAAAACCATGCGCATCAACCCGACGATTCCGATTCCCGCGGAAGCATCCAAAGTGCATGGAATTTATGATAAGGATGTACAGGATTGTCCAACGTTCAATGACGTAGCGAGAGATATCAATGCCTTTTTGGGTGGCTGTGATCTGGGCGGATACAATTCAAATAAATTTGACATTCCACTCCTCATCGAGGAATTTACTCGTGCCGGAATTCATTTCGATCTGAACGAAAGAAAACTGGTGGATGTACAAAACATCTTCCACAAGATGGAACAGCGTACACTGGCTGCTGCTTATAAGTTCTATTGCGACAAAGACCTGCTGAATGCCCACAGCGCGGAAGCCGACACTACTGCGACATACGAAGTGTTGCTTTCGCAACTGGAGAAATACGATAGTCTGAAAAATGATGTG
>CAYMMN010000441.1:0-2915 GCA_964391495.1 uncultured Flavobacteriales bacterium
CAGAGTAAGTAAATAACGAATAACGAACAACCAAAAACGAATAACGAATAGCATGCTTGTAATCCTTGGATACATCCTGGCAGTACTGATCGGACTTAGTCTTGGCCTTATTGGTGGAGGTGGTTCAATTCTTACAGTACCGGTTCTGGTTTATTGCACAGGGATTGCAGCCGTACCTGCTACCTCCTATTCACTGTTTGTGGTTGGGGTGACAAGCGCAGTTGGAGCTGCCAATTATGCGCGTAAAGATTTGATACATATTCGTACTGCCTTATTATTTGGGATTCCTTCCATCATTGTCGTGTATATTATGCGGCATTTTATTGTTCCTCTTTTACCGGAAACTTTCTTCACAATAGGCAGTTGGAGTTTTACTAAAAATATTTTCATTCTGATCTTATTTGCTATACTGATGATTGTTGCCTCTATTTCAATGATCAGAAAAAAAGTCATTCATGAACAGGAACATACATCACACACTTCAAAGGATTCCGTTCGGATCTTTGTTCAGGGAATTGGTGTTGGGATTATCACGGGACTTGTTGGTGCAGGAGGAGGTTTTCTGATTGTTCCTGCACTTGTATTTCTTGCACGTTTACCGATAAAAATTGCGATTGGAACCTCATTGTTGATCATTGCCTCGAATGCTTTGATCGGTTTTATCGGGGATTACGGTCATCAGATTATTGACTGGCGTTTCCTTGCAATTTTCTCCGGGCTTGCCATTGGCGGTATGTTCATTGGCACATCACTTTCCCGTAAAATTGATAACCGTCTGTTAAGACCACTGTTCGGGTGGTTTGTACTGGCAATGGGAATTTACATTTTAATCAGAGAAACGCTCTAAAAACAGAATTAATTTAAGTGTCGGAATACCAGATTCATTCAAATTAACAGATTTATACCTGACAAATGTCATCGGTAAAATCATCAGAATTCTATACTATTATTAGTTAAATCTAACCTTAAAATCATATCACCATGTACGTACAACAATTGTATACAAGTTGTCTCGCTGAGGCAGCATATTACATTGAATCCAATGGCGAAGCGGCAATCATTGATCCTTTGCGTGAAACTGAACCGTATATTCAATTAGCAAAAGATCGAGGTGCTACTATTAAATATGTTTTTGAAACACACTTTCACGCAGACTTTGTTTCCGGGCACATTGATCTGGCAAAAAAGACAGGTGCGAAAATTGTTTATGGTCCTTCAGCAAAAGCTGAATATGACATCACTGTGGCTAACGATGGTCAATTTTTTCCATTGGGAGATATTAAAATTGAAGTATTGCATACACCCGGACACACACTGGAGTCTTCCTGTTTCCTGATGTATGACGATCACAATGTCCCCTATGCCTGTTTCACCGGTGATACGTTGTTTGTCGGGGAAGTAGGCCGACCCGATCTTGCTGTAAAGAGTGATTTGTCAAGAGAAGATCTGGCAGGACTTTTATATGAATCAATTCAGAATAAAATAAAAACACTTCCTGATGATGTGATTGTTTATCCCGGACATGGCGCGGGATCGGCTTGTGGTAAAAACATTGGCACTGAAACCTGGAGTACTATTGGAATGCAGAAGAAATTAAACTACGCGATGCAGCCAATGAGTAAGCAGGAATTTATTCATGTAGTAACCGATGGACTGACTGAGCCTCCAAAATATTTCTTTGTTGATGCTGCGATTAATAAAAAAGGATACGAGCCTATTGATGATGTCCTGAAAAGAAATGTTCACAAACTCTCTCTAGAGGAATTTGAAACTGTAGTGAGTACTGGTGTTACTATCCTGGATGCGCGGGAAGCAGATGTATTTGAAAAAGGATTTATTCCTGATTCAATTAATATCGGATTAAACGGACAGTACGCAGTTTGGGTAGGTTCTCTCATTGATTCTAAGGATCCACTGGTACTTGTTACAGATGAAGGAAAAGAAGAAGAAGCGGTGCTTCGTCTTGCCCGTGTTGGTTATGAAAATGTAAAAGGTTATCTGAAAGGCGGTTTTAAAGCCTGGAAAGATTCCGGAAGAAAAGTTGATCATATTGAAGTGATGCATCCGATCACTTTCGAAAAGCAATATTCACCCGAAGAGCACGTTATTGATGTCCGAAATGAAGGTGAATGGGCTGGTGGAGTGATCGAAGGAGCACAACTTATTCCGTTGACCCGACTGACCAGGGAATTTGGTATTCTGGATAAGAACAAGAAATACTATGTGCATTGTGCAGGAGGTTACAGGAGTATGATGGCTTGTTCAATCCTTAGAAAAAACGGTTACAGGAACGTCGTAAATATCACCGGTGGAATTAACCTCATGAAGGAGACTAATTACAAGCTGGTCATTCCTCCAAACGTATTTGCTTAAGAAGTCAAAATGAACATGCTGCGAATGTTCAATTTTATCGGGTAGAACAGGTTCATGATGGCTTGAGGTTTCATTTTGAACCTGTTCATTCCCGGAAATCAAAGTATATATTTCCTCTTAAAATTTAAACTTCACATTAATTTACCCTCACAAAATGAAAAAATTAAAATTATTATCTCTGTTCCTTGTTTTGAGTTTAACCGGCGTAACAATCGCCTGTCAACAGGGAAATAAATCAAGTGGTGAAATTTCCACTGTGTCAACTGCAGAGTTTAAAAGTCTGGTTGATCAACAAAGTGGCGTCATACTGGATGTTCGCACACCGGAAGAATTTGCCGAAGGCCACATACCGGGGGCAATCAATCTGGATGTAAACGGATCGAATTTTAAAGATGAAATTGGGAAGCTTGACAAAGCGAAATCTTATGAAGTTTATTGCCGCTCCGGGAAACGAAGTCTCAAGGCTTCAGAGATGATGCAATCCGAAGGTTTTACAAAAGTAACCAATCTGGACGGTGGTATACTCGGCTGGCAGGAGAAAG
>CAYMMN010000442.1:0-2910 GCA_964391495.1 uncultured Flavobacteriales bacterium
CCGGAGCGGCAGCCACATCATGCACATACAGATATGCACCGGAACCCATTCCACGTTTGGTTGGATCCAGATTACCTGCACCGGCTGCGATTCCTGAAGTCATGTCACCATGTGTTCCTCCTGCTCCTGTGGTGAGTAGATTGGTTAGACGGCCCTGGAAATCAATATGTGGACCCACTTCCCCGTCATCTGCAAGCGAGATACTCACTCCCGCTCCATCGTAATGTCTGCCTCCGGGATAATCGGCATTGATCATGTTTGCACGGTGTAAACTCCGGCCCTCAGTGTCATCCGGTGTTGATGGAGGTGCAACAGGTGAAATCCACTTAACAAAAGTCAACCTTGCTAACTGATCAACAAAATTCTCAGCTACACGAATGTGCATTTGCGCGTTGGAAGGATAACTAGCAACAACTTTTATATCGCTGTTCTGAAATTGAATGGCAACATCAGAAGGATTAATGTCTTTGAAATACTGAACAACCAGATCGATTTTCCCATCAGCAGATTTTGCATAAGCGGGATAATTGTGTTCCGCCAGCGGTCGGGCCAGTTTCATCTCCGCAGTAATACTCACCAGAGTACGAACATTGAAGGATGAAAGTAAATTCAGGTTGTAAGACTGAGGAAAAGAGATAACAAATGCCTGATTCGGAATGTAACTGATAAAATGCAATCCTGATGATTCCATCTGCTTTTTCTGAATAGCATCCGGCATCAAATTGAATTGAACAATTCTGTAATATCTTCCTGCAAAAACATCAGAAGTTGGAATTGTCTGAGAAATTCTGGAATCGAAATCATTTGCAGTGGCAACGATTCCTGATTTTAACAGAAGTTTATGCGGATCAGGTATTGGATGAGCCGCAAAGGAATTTACACCGATGAAGCATACACCGGCTGCAATAAGTGATAGAATTTTTTTCATGAAATTTTCCTGGTAGATGAGTATCAAAGTAAAATAAAAAAGACAGGATTGACAAGGAGAAATGTTATTATCCTGAAACAGCTTATTAGCGGTCAAACAGAGGTTCACCACCTCTCCTGATCTGATATCACTATTCCACATTTAACACAAAACATGAAATAGTACAAGTCATTCAGCAGCCGGGACATGTTTGCCTTCTTCTTTGGCTTGCAGCAAATTGAATTTATTTCCCTGTGACATTCTTCACTGAATCCCTGACAAATAATGTATTAAGCAAAAAGATTTTTATGTTTGCAGAGGCAATCCCCTACCATGCTCAGAATCCTGTTTCGTAATCTTTTTGGCTTCTTTGCTCTTATAGTATTCGGCCTATCCCTTATAATTACAAGTATCGCTTACGTATTGGTTTTCACCTTCGCTTCAACGCAAAAGGCACCACATCTGGCGCATCGATACATTTCCCGCAATTGGGCGAAGTTCCTTTTTCCTGCATTCGGAATTCGGGTTCGAATTCTTCATAAGGAAAGAATTGACCCCAACACAACCTATGTTTTCGCCGCCAATCACCGATCATTGCTGGATGTACCGGCATATGCAATAGCCTGCGAAAACACCTTTCGTTTTCTTGCAAAAGCAGAGTTGATGAAAATTCCATTGATGGGTTACATTATCCGTAAACTCTATATCAGTGTTGACCGAAAGAATAAAACTGCAAGAGTAAAAAGCATGGAAAACATGCTGAATTCGATTAAGGAAAATATCAGTGTTTTTTTATGTCCAGAAGGTACACGCAACACAGGACCCGAACCACTTTTACCTTTTCATGATGGCGCCTTTCGTCTGGCTATTGCTGCTCAGGTACCACTTGCGGTAATGACGATCAGGAATTCAGATCGTCTTCTTTCACCAAAACATCCTTTCGCACTTTCACCGGGAACAATGGAGTGTATCTGGAGCGAACCGATTTCTACTGTTGGAATGAAGGAAGAAGACATTCCACGTCTGAGAGAAATGGCAAGAGCCGAAATGACCAGGAATTTAATCTCCTGATTCATTCTTCAATTAAAACTTTTCCGGATCAACAGTGTTATTCTACTGATGATGATCGCATTGATACCACAACTTCAGAATCAAAAAATGTATTGACAGTATTCTTTGTAAATTGCAATCGATTTTCAACCATCCCATGTACAGAAACACACAAGAATGGATTCAAAAGCTGGAAGCAGCCGGTGAATTGGTCCGCATTAAAGAATTTGTTGACCCAATTCTCGAAATCAGTGAAATCACTGACAGGATTTCAAAACACAATGGTCCTGCCCTGCTTTTTGAAAATACCGGAACAAATTTTCCAGTATTGATCAATGCGATGGGTACGGAGAAAAGAATGGCCATGGCACTCGGTGTGAATCAACTGGATGACATCGCTAAAGACATGGAAGCTCTTTTCAAACAGCTTACATCACCAAAAGAAAGTATCCTTGACAAATTGAAAATGCTCCCAACGTTGGGAAGCATTGCCGGGTGGATGCCAAAAGTTATCAGCGGAAAAGGTGAATGCCAGGAAATTGTTATTAAAGATCCGGATATCACAAAATTTCCTGTTCTCAAATGTTGGCCTGAAGATGGTGGTCCATTTGTTACACTTCCAATCATTCATACAAAGGATCCGCTCACCGGTATTCGCAATGTTGGATTGTACCGTATGCAGGTTTTCACACCAACAATGACCGGCATGCACTGGCACAGACACAAAGTGAGCGCACGGCATTTTAATGAATACAAAAAACGAGGAGAAAAAATGCCGGTAGCAGTTGCCCTTGGTGGCGACCCTGCATATACCTACGCGGCAACAGCCCCACTTCCCGATGGTGTGGATGAATACATGCTCGCCGGTTTTCTAAGAAAGAAAAAAGTCGAGTTGGTACAATGCCTTACTCAGGATGTTCAGGTACCTGCAGATGCTGATATCATTATTGAAG
>CAYMMN010000443.1:0-2905 GCA_964391495.1 uncultured Flavobacteriales bacterium
TGGGAATTTATGGCAAAGAGCGGTAAGAAACTGCCTGAACTGATTCAGGAAGTTTACGATATCGTTGGTGCTTTTTCTTTCGAGCGAAACGATCTTCATTTGAAGGAAGAGGTTAAAAAGAAAATCGTTGAAAACACTGCCAATGGCGCCTACAAATCATTTGGAAAATATGTGATTAAAAGAACTGAAGATCTTGATGGTTACAAATATTTCTTTGATGATGAGAATAAAGAATGGCTCCTGATCAGAGCATCCGGTACTGAACCAGTGTTGAGAACATACGCTGAATCAACTACCCGCGAGAAGGCCTTTGAAATTTTAAAAGCCGCCGAAGCGACTCTGGTTAACGGATAAGCAATATTGAATTTTGTTTGATTGTATCCAATAATTTGAAATAAAATTATAGGCCCACACTCACACCTACACCCACACCCACACTCAATTTCAATGGCTCACGAAATAGATTACAAAATATTTGGAGATGATATGCAGGCGGTAGAGATAGAACTTGATCCGAAAGAGGCTGTAAGAGCTGAAGTAGGAGCAATGCTCTACATGGAAGATGGTATAGAAATGCAAACAAGTTCCGGCGGCGGAATCTTTCAGGGATTGAAAAGGATTATTTCCGGAGAGAATTTCTTTATTACATCCTTTTTGAATAACGGCAACGCCAAATCTCGTGTGACCTTCGCTGCCCCATATCCGGGTAAGATAATTCCATTGAATTTAAAAGAACTTGGCGGATCTTTTCTTTGTCAGAGGGACGGATATCTATGTTCTGCGGAAGGTATCGATATCACTGTAGAATTTACAAAAAAAATTGGAGCCGGTTTGTTTGGCGGAGAAGGATTTATTCTGCAAAGAATCACGGGGGATGGATTGGCTTTTGTGCATGCCGGTGGTACGGTTATACAAAAAACGTTGAAGCCTTATGAATCCTTACGTGTTGATACAGGATGTCTTGTCGCATTTCAACCTTCTGTTACTTACGATATCCAATTTATAGGTGGGTTTAAAAACGTTCTCTTTGGAGGTGAAGGAATGTTCTATGCGAAACTCACCGGTCCCGGCGTGGTGTATCTCCAAACACTTCCTTTTTCACGGTTGGCTGACAGAA
Organism: uncultured Flavobacteriales bacterium; assembly: GCA_964391495.1. GTDB lineage: Bacteria > Bacteroidota > Bacteroidia > AKYH767-A > 2013-40CM-41-45 > JADKJP01. Next base: position 1,118 of record CAYMMN010000443.1, read on the forward strand.
TCATTTCTGCTTCCCGTTGGGGAAACAACAGGGAAGAATCCCGTGGTTTAGGAGGCCTTTTTGGTACACTAATATCGGGGGATAAGTAACATCGCTTGAACAACAGGTTCGCTTCACTTAATTAATTATGTGCGTGAACCTGCATTCAATGAAACAGTCCTCTGAATGTGGACGTAAATTATGATTTTTCCCGTGGAGATTTTTTATCTCTGTCTTCTGCGATCATCAGGAACAAGCCAATAACATAGATTGCGAGTATAGAATAGATCATGATTTTTTGTTTTAATTGTTTAATTCTTTTGTTCTTTTTTAGTTCTGTCTTCCGCTATCATAAGGAAGAGACCTATTACATAAATAGCAACGATTGTGTAAATCATAAGATTTGGGTTTTAATTGTTTAGGGATTATTATTGTTTTTTAGTTTTGTTTTCAGTGAGCATGTAGTAGATACTTGCTGCGTAGATTGTAAGAATTGCAATTATCATCTTAGTAGTGTTTAATTTTTTTGAAATTTTCTGATCACCCTTGTTCCATCAGAATTTGTCAGCTCCAGGAAATATATTCCTGTGGATAATTCCGAAGTGTTAATTTCAATTCCATTCAAAGATCCACGAGTGCTATTTTCGCTTTTGAAGATTTCATCTCCTGAAATTGAGATCACCCGAATAAGATTTATGGATGTTGATTCTTGTTTAACTATTACTGTGATTTTTTCTCTGGCAGGTATCGGGAATACTTCCATTGAACTGGTGTTTGATTCATGCTGTGTACCTGTGATGGAAACATAAACTGAATCAGACTTAGATTCACATTGATGCTGATCCCGGATTGAGACTTGATAAAACCCATCCTGAGATGCCTGGAAATAATTTAAACATGCTCCAGGAAGCATCGAGTTATTCCAATACCATTGGTAAGATTGGGCAGGATTGGTGCTGAGCGTAAAGCCATTCACATCAATAACCGGACGGATTGGATTGGAATGAACCACGATATAATTCCAACGCATCAGGGTTTGTGATCCCTGAGAATTGGTAACCCTTAGAATCACATTGTAGGTTCCGGGAGTTTCATAACTGATTACCGGATTTTCAAGAGTGGATGATGCAGGAGATCCCCCGGGGAAAGTCCAGTTGTATGAAACTGACTGTACGGAATTATTGACAAAGGCTATTGTACCATGTTCACATATTTCCTGATTTGCAACAGTGAACGAAGCAACTGGTAAATTGCAGGAAACAGTATCAACATGAATGGTGTCACTTGCAGTGCAATAATTATCAGAGATCTTCACGAAATATGTTCCGGGAGTTGTGACGGAAAATTGATTTTGAGTACTTCCGTCCTGCCAGGTGTAATGGAAGGCAGAATTAGTTCCTGCAGACAGCAGGAGGGATGATCCTGTACAAATTATTGTGTCATTCCCCAATTCAAGATTGGGTTTAGCTGTTGCACTTAATGTAATTGTATCTGAATTAGCAGCACAACCGGATGTATAAACAGTTACATAAAATGGTCCACGGTTATTTACATAAATTGTATTACTTGTTGCACCGGTATTCCAAATGTATCTGCTTCCGGAAGTTGAGCTGAGCGTGATACTGTCTCCAATGCAAAGATGTGTACCTGACATGGAAACCTTTATTTGTGGTTTTGATATAGCGGTAATTCTTTTTACAGATGTGTCGGAAGCATAACATGTTTGAGCTGTCAATTGAACAGTATAAACGCCTGTGTTTGGTAAGTGAATTGAAGCATTTTCCTGCGTTGTCAAATTCTGATTATTTA
>CAYMMN010000444.1:0-2900 GCA_964391495.1 uncultured Flavobacteriales bacterium
ATCTCCATAAAAAGAAACCAAGCATTCGTGTAAGTCCTTTGCTTGGTGAAATTGCATGGCGTGGCATTGCTTTTTCTCATTTGTTTTCAAAAAAGAAACCCCTCATCACCCGCGAAACCACCCGCAACGCGCAAAAGAACTGGAAATATTCCAACGAGAAAATTGTAAAAGAAACCGGTATCCAATTTATCCCCATCGCGGATTCAATTGCTGATACGTGTGAGGCTTTTTTAAGCGAGTTCGAGAGCAGAATTTAGAATTTAGTTGTTAGAAATTAGTTGTTAGAATTTAGGTGTTAGTTGTTGTTTTTAGGAAATAATTTTTGAAATTTTCCTTCAAAATCTAAAATCTAAAATCTAAAATCTAAAATCTAAAATCTAAAATCTAAAATCTACAATCTACAATCTACAATCTACAATCTACAATCCCTTCCCTCCAAGGCTCTGCGCCTTACTCAGCTCATCAATAACATCCTGATAAATTTCAGACATCATTTCCGGGCGATCGCTGTAGTATTTAAGGCTTTTGAGAAATTTTTCAGCAGGGATATTTCTCTTTTTTAAAATATTGATGGAAAGCTCAGTATTGTTATATCGAATAGTATCACTGTATTGAAAAACAGAAACTGCTGATTGCGCGATTTGAAGATCCACAAGCAAGGGAACCATTTCCGCGGGTGTAAGTACATCGGCAGGAATTTTTTCTTGTCCTTTGGAGCAGGAAAAGAAAGTGATGATGATACAGAAAAGAAGGCTCTTGAAAAGAGATTTCATTTTAATTTCGGTTAAATAAAAGACGTTCTCCTTTTTTACTTTCGTCAAACACTCCATTCGCGAAAGCAAGATGTCCGCTTACAAAAGTATGACTCACCTGTGATCTGAAAGTTGTTCCTTCAAAAGGACTCCATCCGCATTTGGCAAGAATATTTCCCGGCTTTACTGTCCAGGGATAATCCAGATCAACCAAAACCAGATCCGCCCAATATCCTTCACGGATATATCCTCTGTCACGAATCTGAAAACAATCAGCGACAGCATGACTCATTTTCCGTACAATCGTTTCCAGAGAAATTTTTCCGTCGTGATAAAATTCCAGCATAGCCGCAAGTGCATGCTGCACCAAAGGCCCGCCGGATGGGCATTTCAGATAGTGCTGATTTTTTTCAGCGAGTGTATGCGGAGCATGATCCGTAGCGATGACATCCAGACGATCATCCAGCAAGGCTTTGAGCAAAGCTTCTTTGTCGGACTGAGATTTAATCGCCGGATTCCATTTTATACGCGTACCAAGTTTTTCATAATCCCGGTCGTCGAACCAAAGATGATGAATACAAACTTCCGATGTGATTCTTTTTTGTGAAAGCGGAATATCGTTACGGAAAAGTTCCAGCTCTTTTTCTGTGCTGATGTGCAGGATATGCAAACGTGTATTGTGTTGCTTCGCCAGAGAAATCGCGAAAGAAGAACTCAGGTAACAGGCTTCCGCATTGCGAATTTCGGGATGCATTTTCACCGGAATATCATCTCCGTACAAATCCCTGATCCGCGCCATATTTCTGTGAATGGTCGTTTCATCTTCACAATGTGTCGCGATAAGCATTGGAGAAAGAGAAAAGACTTTCTCCAGAGTGGTCGCTGAATCCACAAGCATATTGCCGGTAGAAGAACCCATGAATATTTTTATTCCGCAAACATTCTCCGGATTGGTTCTCAGGATTTCATCGAGATTATCGTTCGATGTTCCCATGAAGAATGAAAAATTTGCCAGTGATTTATTCGCAGCCAATTGGTATTTATCTTCCAGTAAATCCTGACTAAGCGTATTGGGAACCGTATTCGGCATTTCCATATAGGAAGTAATACCTCCGGCAACAGCGGCTTTTGATTCAGTATAAATTTCGGCTTTGTGTGTGAGTCCCGGTTCCCTAAAATGTACCTGGTCATCTATGGCTCCCGGCAAAAGAAATTTTCCGTTTGCGTCGATTAACTCTGCGGAAGAAGAACTGAGATTTGTCCCGATCTTTTCGATTCTTCCGTTTGTAATCAATAGATCGCCGTCAACGATTTTTCCTTCGTTGACGATTCTGGCGTTTTTTAATAAATAGGATTTCAAAACTGAATCAGGATTTTGGAGACTTTGGATATTTCCGGAAGAAACTCTTCCATTTCATTTGCATCACACCCAATATCGCTTCTTTAAAAATTCCTTTGCTCATCTTGCTGGTACCTTCGGTACGATCAGTAAAAATGATTGGAACTTCTGTGATTTTAAATCCACATTTCCAGGCAGTGAATTTCATTTCAATCTGAAAGGCATAACCGATGAAACGGATTTCATCGAGCGGAATGGTTTCAAGAACTGTCCGCGTGTAACAGATAAATCCCGCTGTAGTATCCTTGATTTTTATGCCGGTGACCAGTCTTACATAAACCGAAGCATAATACGACATCACCACCCTGCCAAGCGGCCAGTTCACGACATTGGCACCACGGATGTATCGTGATCCGATGGACATGTCCGCACCTTCATTTTTGCATGCCTGGTACAATCGGATGAGGTCATCAGGATTGTGCGAAAAATCACAATCCATTTCAAAGATGAAATCATATTTGCGCGCGATGGCCCATTTAAATCCATGGATATAGGCTGTCCCTAAACCAAGCTTTCCTTTGCGTTCTTCAATAAAGAGTCGTCCTGAAAATTCCGGTATCAATTGTTTTACAATATCCGCAGTACCATCCGGAGAGCCGTCATCTATAATCAGCAAATGAAAATCATGCGGAAGCGAGAAAACTTTACGGATCATTTTTTCCGCGTTTTCCTTTTCGTTATAGGTTGGTATGATTACGAGTGCGTCGCTCACGGGGTAATACTTGAGTGGCGAAGATAAAAAATCGAAA
>CAYMMN010000445.1:0-2898 GCA_964391495.1 uncultured Flavobacteriales bacterium
ACCTAACACCTAACACCTAACACCTAACACCTAACAAAAAAATGAAAATAAAAGTTGCAAGCACACCGGAAGACATCCTGAAATGTTTCGATGCGATTCATTCATTGCGTCCGAAGATGACAAGAGAAAACATTGTGGAGAGAATCACAAACATGATGGCTGAAGGTTATATATTAATATATGTAGAAGACGAAGGCAAAGTTCCCTGCTTTTGTGGATACAGATATGCAAACCTTCTGGCATGGGGAAAAGCGATATACATCGACGATCTTGGTACAGTAGCTGAAGGCAGAGGAAAAGGCTATGCTTCTGCCCTGCTGGATTATGTATTTGAAGAGGCGAGAAAAAATAATTGTGAGCAGATTCACCTTGACTCCGGTTGTTTTCCGGAGCGATATGATGCCCATCGTTTGTATCTGAACAAAGGATTCAACATTGTTTCCCATCATTTTACATATAAATTTTAATAATCCAAAGGGCCGGAAAGCCTCATTTTACCTGATATTTTAAAGGGGAAATGAATTTACTCTCCCATTCCAACAAAAATTACCAATTAACATTAATCGTTTTAAACCATTGCCTGTCCGGGGGGTCTTAAGCATATAAAATCACAATTCTTCAAAACCCCATTACAAAAACATTTTAAAAATGAGCAAGACAAAAAATCTTCTTTCCTTACTGACAATTGGTATTGCCGTGTCAGCTATGACTATGATGAGTGGTTGCAGAAAAGAAAACAACAATTTATCTGACAACAAAGACGACTTTTCAAGTTCTGCCGCGGATCTTGGACAAACAGAAAACATTTATTCTGATGTTGACAATATGGTTGCTCAGGCTTCCACATCTACTACCGGAGGCATTGACCAGCGTACAGGAGCTCCGGCAGAAGATCGTCAGTTTAATTTTACCGGATGCGCATTGGTAACACGAGACACTGTGAATCATACCCTAACAATTGATTTCGGTAGCGGTTGTACCGGTCATGATGGCCGACTGCGCAGCGGTAAAGTAATTGTCACCTACAGCGGCGGTGGTTACTTTACTCCGGGTGCTTCATGGGTAATTACATTTGACAATTACTATGTAAATGGTCGTCACGTCGAAGGAACAAGATCTGTTACCAACAACGGCTTTAATACTTCCGGAAATATGAACTGGAGCATTAATGCCGTGAACATGAAAGTTACACGTCCTGACGGCTCATGGAGAACATGGAACAGTCAGCGTACCCGTGAAATGATTCAGGGTTATGGTGACAGTTTGTATGTCAATGATATTTACAAAGTAAACGGTACTGCCAATTCCACTAATAATTCCGGCGATGTATTCAGTGCAGTGATAACAGATCTTATCCGTGATAATTCATGCTATTGGATCACCAGCGGTACCATCGCCATCACTCCTGCCAGCGGAATCGTACGTACCATTGATTTTGGAAATGGAAGCTGCGATGATCTTGCTACAGTTACAAAGAATGGAAATACAGTGACCTTCCATCTTCGTCCCTGAATAATGGAATAGTAAAAATGAAAAAGCTCACGGGATTTGTCCTGTGAGCTTTTTCATTTAATAGTTTCGAGAATGTTAATTGATACCCGGATCTTCGGGAAAATTATTCAGGATTCCGTATACGTGACCCATCTTTCGAAGTACACTTCCCCACACAACAGTAGGTTCTTCAAGTAAAGTGCTGTATTGATCAGCTTCAGTAACCCACCAGTTCTCCGATTTTATTTCTTCTTCCAGTTGCTTGGAATCCCAAGCCGAATATCCCGCTAGGAATTTTATCTGATCCGGTAAAATCTCACCGGCTTCAATCATCATTTTTAATTGCTGATAATTTCCTCCCCAGTATACTCCTTCCGCGATTTTGTGACTACCCTCCAGTTCGGGTACGGAATGAACATAGTAGATTGAATCCAAACGTAAAGATCCTCCCCAATAAACAGGAGCATCGAATTCAGGAAAATCATCCAATGCCTCGTGTATCAATAAAGGTGTTGGTTTATTGATAATAAATCCGATGGAACCTTTTTTGGTATGCTGACTGATCAGCACCACTGAACGTTTAAATGTTGGCTCAGGGTTAAAAGGCTCAGAGATCAGCAAGGCGCCTACTTTCGGTTTAGGTTTCCGACTGCTCTTCTTGGGCATATTGGTTTACGTTTATAATGCTTTAACTAAAATTGGATACAAAAGTTCCAGTACAAACGACGGAAAGCAGTTTGTCGTATTAAAAACCAGAGAAAAATTAATTGATGATAAGTATCTTTTTGTTAATCAATACGTTATCTGATTTAAGGGAAAGGAAATAAAGACCAGGATTTTTCAATAAAAAAGTGGGAATCTCAAGTTCTGACCTTCCCGGCGGGTAAAAATTCATCCCTGAATCCCAGAGAACTTTTCCGGTGAGATCGCTCAATTGAATGCCGGCATAGGCTGAATGAATTGTTTGAAAAGAAATTTTCCCATAATCCTGCAATGGATTTGGATACACGTTTAGATTAAATACAGAAGTACTTTGCTCTTCTATGCCACTCGTCGGACCGATTTCAAACCATGCATAAACCGGCAAATGATCAGACGCGTAATACAAAGCATTCGCGACGTTTGCGGGTACAGCGGTATTGGTACCATAGTTCACAGACTCATCGTAATGGTTTCCGTCATTTCCAACAGGTGTCAGAGATCCTGGCTGATAATAAATACCGGTAGGTTCAGTTACAGCGCGGGAAAGTAGAATCATATCAAAGCGATCATTCATACCTCCGTAAGAACCACCGCCCAGGGAATTTAATCTTGTCGACTGTGTGTGATAAATACTGTAGGCAGGATCATTCCAGGTGCCTGTCATATTTAGCGGATCATAAAATCTTCCATCCGTACCTGAATGTG
>CAYMMN010000446.1:0-2898 GCA_964391495.1 uncultured Flavobacteriales bacterium
CAATTCCAGGTAAAATTTGAAAAGGCCTGAATCCCGGAAGGTGCAGTAGGGTTGGAAGTATATCCAATAATCTCACACGTTGAACCAGACGACCATGTAGCCGTTGGGATAGTGCCGGCAGTAGTAGTAAAATTATGCTGGTATTTTCCTGTACTGCTGAAATTTATCGCGGCTCCAGTTCTTATTGTTACTGTTCCTGCATTTACAAATGTTCCGCTTACACTCATATCTGTTCCCGTCCCATTACTCACGGTTAAAGTCACACCGCTGTTTAATGTTAGTGTACCGCCTGAGCTCACTACCAATTGGTCAGCTTTCTGGTTTGCGGTGACTGTCACATTGTGTCCGCTTTGAATCGTTATAATATTGGACGAACTATCAGGAACGGTTACTGCAGGAAGCCATGCTGAACCATTGTATTTCTGCCATGTGGTAATGAGGTTCCAGTTTCCGGAACCTGCCGAACGATATTCACCCGAAACAGCGGCATAGCTAACCGTGGAATTATCAAGGTTAAAATAAATTGTAAGCCCAATAAAAAGGGCTACAATCATACTTCCGGCAACAATTTTAATTTGTCGAAAGCTTGTTCGCATCCGGGTTCTTCCGGAAAGCTTTAACCTGCTCTTTGGTTTTGACCGTCTGGGATTCATATTCGATGAATATTCACTTTTTAAATACTTGAAGAATTTTGTTCATTTCCCTATTCAGAAGAGGCCTGAAGCCGGTTTTCTGATTGATTGATTAATTCTTCTACCAAGTTTCATGGATCTTGTTATTCACAAGAACTAGAAATCTTACAGTTAACATTTGATTCAGGACTCAATTGAATTTTCACATTGAGAATGGAGAGATCCATTTGAAAAGAAGCGGTTGTGGAAAACGAAAAAAAATCAATCCTCAATTCCCTGATAATATTCCAGGTAATCTGAATAATTATAAAAAAACCCAATAAAAATCTACTTTTTTAGCTGTTTAAAGAATTTTAAAGTCTAAAACCAAAAATAGAATAATCCGGCTTGTTAGCTATTTCAACGTATTTCTTACAAATTCAACCCAATGATTTAACCTTTTCCATTTCTTAGATATACTAAAAGGTAAATTTTTTGTCAGGCAAATCTTGAAATATTCCAACTCTGATAATATTGCAATCACCATAAAATTATTTCTTCAATGATCAGCCTATAACAAGATTTTAAAAGATTTTTAAGAAATATAAATTAAAATGCCCTGAAGAAAATCCTGAAACGTGAATGATAAATGATACCGGTATTACTCAATTCCGGTACCAGAATCCCTGAAAGCAATGAATTGTCCGGTGAATGGGTCGATTGCTTTCAGGTGTGTAATGATTCGCGGAAGAGCTATTCTGTTTGAATTCTAAAACTTTCTGATTGAGTTTAACTTAAAGCTTAAAAAATGAAGGGAAATCATAGAAATAAACATCCTGCAAATTATTCAGCTTGATTAACAATTAAACATTCACAATACACAAAATTCAACCCGGCATCTACAGGCATACAATTCAGCCCTCTGCATCTGAGCGGACTTGATATAATTACCCCGGCAGCAACAGAATCAGGCCAACAGAGCTAAATTTGCACCCTTTCAAGATGTTTTATACCTTTGGGTATAATACCAATTGGTATAATCCACATTGAACACAACCTCATGAAAGATTCTCCCTTCGTTTATGGCACAACCGTGAGCAGCCATGCATTTACCAATCGTGAAAAGGATGTACAAAAACTGAAAAGCAATCTGCTGAACGGAATCAACACCACGATCATTTCGCCGCGCAGATGGGGGAAATCCTCGTTGGTAGAAAAAGTAATCCGGGAGATCAACGCGAAAGAAAAGAAACACAAAACAGTTGTGATTGACTTGTTCTCCGCCGGAAGCAAGGAAGAGTTCCTTGAACAATTCGCTAAGGAAGTCATCAAAGCTTCTTCGGGTAAATGGCAGGAATGGATGCAAAGCGGGAAAGACTTTTTCAGGCAGCTCATTCCGAAACTGAGTCTGGGCATAGATCCCAATACAGATTTCAGTATTAGTTTTGACTGGAAAGAATTGAGGAAATACAGTGAAGAAGTGCTGCGATTGCCAGAAACTATCGCCCGTAAAAAAGGAATCCGGATGATCATTTGTCTGGATGAATTCCAGAACCTGGCCTCCTACCCCGGTTATGAAGAATTTGAAAAACAAATGCGGGCAGTCTGGCAGCGGCAGAAGCTGGTCACTTATTGTTTGTACGGAAGCAAAAGACACATGATGACGGATATTTTCAACAACCCGGCCAAGCCCTTTTATCGTTTCGGAGACATTTTATTACTTCCCAAAATTGAACATGGAAAATGGTTGCGGTTTATCACCAATGGATTTAAAAACACCGGAAAAAATATCGATGAAAAAACTGCCTCCTGGATTCCGGAAATTATGAAAAATCATTCCTGGTATGTTCAGCAGCTGGCTCACTATACCTGGAACCTTACGCATAAGAGTTGCAGTATGAAAGAAGCGCGTGCCGCATTGCAGGAATTATTGAATGCCAATTCGCCGCTTTACCAAAAAGAAGTCGAGAACATTTCCACCGGTCAGCTCAATCTGCTCAAAGCAGTTGCAAAAGGTGAAACCCAGTTGACCAGCGTCGCGGTAATGGAACATTACCGTCTGGGTACACCTAATAATGTAACAAAAAGCAAAGCCTCCTTAATCAATAATGATGTGATTCAGGAAAACGAAGGAAAATACGAATTCACTGACCCGGCATTTGAGATCTGGTTCAGGAAGCAGTACTTTGGTGGGCAACTGAGTTAGTGGTTGTTGGTTTTTAGTGGTTAGTGGTTAGTGGTTGGGGGTTGGTGGTTTTGACGGGAATGAAAATTAGAGAAAACCTTC
>CAYMMN010000447.1:0-2883 GCA_964391495.1 uncultured Flavobacteriales bacterium
AACCGATAGTCGTTTGTTTTGATATTTATGGTGTAATTTCCATGGATTTCACCGGTACCGATACCTGCTAAAAAGGAAAATTCAGCAGCTGTTGTATCCCTGTCCCAACGGATTCCGGAGCTTTTATAATTCACTTCTTTTATGAAGTAGTTAACCGGAGTAACATTTTCCAGATAATGAAATTCACCCTGTGTAACCTGGAAATTCAGAAGATTGAAATGTACCGGTTCTTTTTTTATCAGAATGGTAGTGTCGGGTGAAAAGCGTCTGATGATATCACTGAAATTTAATTCTTTTTTGTCCTGGATGATATATCCTACCGGATGATCAATGTTCATTTCACTGATTTCATAGGTTTTTGAAAATAGTTTCGTTAATGAAAAATTTAAACTTAAATATCTGGCCGAAAAAAAGACACTGTCACTGTTTTTTTCAAATACTTTGATATTGTTCAGTCGGACATACCCAGTGAATGGATTAGTGTAAGCCCAATCTAAGGTAATTTTCCTTCCCAGATATTTTTCGTCATATTTCTGAATAAGGAATTTTGTAATCGGTGAGCAAAATGCAAGAATCAAAATAACTATAGTCATGATCGAGATGATCAGGACCAAAAAGGATTTTTTTATAATGGACATTGTTTGTGTGTTATGAAGTAGAATCCGCAACAAGAACAAATGAGTTGCATTAAACCGAATGAGCTGAACATTGAGGTGAATTTTGCCCGGAAGTTGGCAGCAGATCATTCATTCTGAAAGCAACTCATTAGCTCTAAGGTCTAAAGAATCAGTAGGATTTTGCTTACATAACTTTTAAGGAATCTTACATAATTCCCACATTCTCTGCTATGCAAAATTGAATCACTGGTGAAAAAAATTTGAAATGATTTACTATTATTTTCTTTCTCTGTATGAAATAGTTCTTTTATAGTGAACCAGGCAGTAGAGTGAATCTGTAAACTATGTAATTTTTATACATAATCATGTAAAGAATTTCATCTAATCTGATCTACTTTCATAGAGATGTTAGCCGGAGCCTAAATGATTTCAAAGGAGAAAAAATCTGTAGATAAATTGTTGTTGCGCGAACCGGCATCAAGGCTGTCTTCTGTGAAGGATAAGCAAGTCAGGAGAAAAAGGATTATTGAAAAGATCAAACTTGCAATTGTCAGGAAGTTAAATTGCCGGAATGCAGATCCAAATACATGCTTTTCGAAATATCTTAGCAAGGAGTTGAAATACAATTATACCTATCTGGCAAATGTTTTTTCGGAAAGCGAATCCATTACCATTGAGCATTTTATTCTCATGCACAAGATTGAAATGGTGAAAAAGTTAATTGCTAAAGACAAATTGACATTAACTGAAATCGCTTCTAAATTGAACTATAGCAGTGTTGCTCATCTTTCCAATCAATTTAAAAAAATCAGCGGGATTACGGCTACAAAATTCAAAGAAGCCTTGTCGATGAACGCAGCATTTAATTATCAAAAATAACCGCAAAGCAAACCTCGTTTTTAAATTTTTTATTGAGTATTGTTTATTCGGCCTGTGGAGGGATTTCAATTTTTTGCTTTACGACAATAACAGCATATTCTTCCGGGATAATTTTTTGGCCGTGATTAATTGCATATACTTTGGTAAACTCAGCGCCAAAGTAGAGAATGATGGCAGAGTAATAAACCCAAATGAGAATCAATATTACTGATCCAGCTGCTCCGTAAACGGTTGCGATCTCTGATGTACTGAGATAAGCGCCAATTGCGAATTTTCCGATCATGAACAAAAATGAAGTGAAAGACGCACCGATCAGACAATCCTTGATTGCTATTTTCCCATCAGGAAGTGTTTTAAAAATTACAGTGAATAGTAATGCAATGATCAGAAAAACTACAATCAGATTCAGAATGTAGAAGAAATAGATCGAGTCTCTTGGGAAAAAGGAAGAGAGTCGGTGATTCAGAACATCCATCAAAGAATTTACGATTAATCCGACCATCAAAAGAAATCCAACGGTGCCGATCATTGAAAACGAAACCAGTCTGTTTTTAATAAATTTAAATAAACCTCTTTTGGGCTTTGCCTGAATTCCCCAGATAAAATTGAGTGAGTCCTGTATTTCGGCAAAGACGCCGGAAGCTCCAACCAGCAGGATGATGATACCGATAACCGTTGCAAAAGTACTACTGGTCGAAAGGGTAATATTTTTAATCATTTCCTGAATTTGAAATGCGGCAGTATTACCGACCAGTCCATTGATCTGGCCATACAATTCTCCCTTCACAGCATCCGCGCCAAAGAAAACTCCGCTGATACTTATGATTACTATCAATAGAGGTGGTAAAGAGAAGATCGTGTAATACGAAAGTGCCGCGCTCAATTTAAGTGCATTGTCATCAATGAAGGCGATCAGTGTACCGCTCAATAGCGTTTTCACATTTTTAAACCGGTTTCTCAATTTCATTAGGATCTTCTTATTATTGAAAGCAAATTATGCTTTCATCTTATTTAACAATACATCATCTGACAGAAATCATTATTGAAATGCAATGTAATCCGGTTTGCCAATAATATAATCACGAAAACCAAAATCGGAGGTTTTAAATGAGTTGAACTTGAATACATCGCTTCCAATTCCCGGTATCAATGGATAATACGCGATGGATATCTGGAATGTACTGAAGACAAGTTTTTCATTAAGCATAAGCACACCGATCCCTATTTGTGAATAGATTCGACTTCTTGTAAATCCATTCGATTGCGCACCAAGAATTCCGGCACAGTAGGTAAGGTAAGGCCCGAAGCGAAAGCCAAGGACGTTCCATGGAGCATAGAACTGGGTTTGGCTTGCAAGGATCATCCTGTGTATACCTGACAAACCGGT
>CAYMMN010000448.1:0-2883 GCA_964391495.1 uncultured Flavobacteriales bacterium
TTGTGCCGTAGATTTTAGCACCCGAAAAACGGTCAACGTTTTTTGGTCAATGACACTTGGTGCTTGGTGCTTGGTGGTTGGCGCTTATTGTTTTTTGTCAATATAATATCCTTCTTTTACTAAGTTGTGGTTTAGGGAACTTCATTCTTTCTTTGGATTTAAATTCAATCAGATGAAGTCCTATAAAAACCTCGAAGTTTGGGTTCATGCTCGCGCCTTGGTCAAAATGGTTTATGAAGCAACAAGACCCTTTCCAAAAGAAGAAATTTTTGGTTTAACTTCTCAGATCAGAAGGGCAGCAATTTCAATACCTCTCAATTTTGCAGAAGGATGTGGAAGATTTCATCGAAAGGAAACAATTCAATTTATGTACATTTCAAGAGGTTCCTTGAACGAACTGGAAACCGCACTAACCTTGTCTCTTGATTTGGGATATCTGTCAGAAAATGATTTATCGAATTTGACAGACAAATGCAAAAGACTTTTGAACGGATTTATAAATTATCAGGAGCGTGCAATTAAACAGACAAATAAAAAAAGCAAACCCTAAATACAACAAATAACCCATAAACTCTAACCACCAACCACTAACCACCAAGCACCAACCACTAAGCACCAACCACTAAGCACTAACCACCAAGCACCAAGCACTAAAACCTACTGCCCGGCACTAATCCTATCCAATCCCGCCTGCGCTTTCTGGTCGATGCTGTTTTGGTATTCGTGGTGATCGAGGGCGAGGCATTGGTTGTAGTAGGAGATAGCTTTTTCGGGTTCGTTGCGCTCTTCGTAAATCATACCGAGCAACAAGGCGCTGTTCGCGGCGAAATAATAACGGGAGCTGGCGCCGTTTTTTAATGTCTGCTGATAATACTCGATGGCTTTGTCGATTTGTTTCATGCGATGCAGAATTCTTCCGAAGCGATACGTGACTTCCAACTGATCACGGTAGCGGGGAAAACTGTCGAGAGGTTGTCCTGCGATTTCAGAAAGAGATTCTTTGTAATATCCTCCATCAAAAAGCAAGCGCGAACGCAGCAACAATGCATTTGGAGTTTCAATACTGCTTGCTTCATTCATGGCTTCTTTGTCTTCATCGACAAACTGTCCGCCCGATTCCCTGCAATGCATCATGCATTCGTGGTAATTTTTCAGATCACCTTTGAGAAAAGAAATCCACGCCAGTTTCTGCCAGGCTGCTTTGATATAATTTGTGCCTTTAAAATTCGCGATGAATTTCCTGATGTCGGCATCGCCTGAGAAATCAAGTTTGCGCAATTTCGCGAGCCCGGTTTTGTAGGAGAGAAAATGAAACTGAAAGACACCATCCTGATTCATGGGTTGAGTGAGCACTTTCAAAGCATCTTCGTTTCTTCCCATTTTCATGGCCACATTCGCGTAGCAATAACGAATCAGTGGACTCTCCGCTGTCGATGGAAGCATCCATTCGAGCAATTGTTGTCCGTGTGTTTCATTTTTCGCGAATGAATTGTGAATGTTGCCGAGGTAAAAAAGTAATTCATCACGATAGCACGCATAAGGAGAACCTTCCAGCTGATTGTAAAGACTAACAAGTTCAGCGGTGCCTTCAGGGACCGTTCCTTCGAGTCCGGCAATCTCTACCAGCCAGTGGTATTCACGGGGAATAGCGCCTACCAGCACGTGCAGGAAGCCCATCAGTTTCCGGTTGAGGATAAATGTCGGGAAGATGGCTTGGTTTCTCTCGACCATTCGATATGCTTTTCGGATATCGGTCGCGGCGGAAACATGTTCTTTGAATTTCACTTTCAGCATCGCTTCCTGCATGATCATTTCCGCGTTCGCATAGAGGTGAAAAGGCGAAGAAGGATCATTTTTATCCTTGGAAATAATTTTCAATCGTTGAGCGACATTCTTTTTCAATACCAGGAAATCACTTTCTTCTTCCGTGATAAATCCCGTTAAAAAATCAATGTAATTTTCATACAACAAAGTGAGATGATTGCCGGGTTTTTCGAGATGCTCTTTCGCGAGAAGTTTTTTTCCTTCTTCCAGATGCAAATTCAGAATGCGTGAATAAGCCAACCGGAGATTGTCATCAAATTCATAGTACGCGAAGGCCGGCATCACCGGCAGAAAAAGAAGTAAAAAACAAAAGAGCCTTCGTTTCACTTTACGAAAATAAAAAAAGGGATTCCGGTAAAGAAATCCCTTTCGTATAATTTTGGTGAATGATTAATCCACTGTTTCTTCATCCGCGATTTTCGGATCCACGAGGATACGACCGCAATGTTCGCACACGATGACTTTTTTGTGCTGACGGATATCCAGTTGGCGCTGAGGCGGAATTTTGTTGAAACAACCTCCGCAGGCATCACGCTGAATCGCGACAACACCAAGACCGTTACGGGCATTGGTACGTACACGTGAATATGCTGCGAACAAACGCTCGTCAACGATGGTCTGAGCTTTTGTAGAAATTTTACGCAGGTGATCCTCTTCTTTCTGAGTCTCTTCAACGATGCTTTCCAGTTCCGCTTTTTTCATTTTCAGAACGGTGTTCTTTTCATCGAGAACGGCTTGTGTTTCTTCGAGGATAGCGTTTTTCGTTACCACTTCGATAGAGAATTCCTTCGCGCGTTTTTCTGCCAATTGAATTTCCAGATTCTGGAATTCGATTTCTTTGTTCAGAGAATCAAACTCACGATTGTTCTTCACTTTCGATTGTTGTGATTCGTATTTCTTGATGGCTTCTTTTGCATCTTTCACCGCTTGTTTCTTTTTAGAAATCTGGTCGTTGAGATGAGCCATTTCTTCATTGATATTTGAAATCCTGTTGTTGAGTCCAACGATTTCATCTTCGAGATCGCTCACTTCTATTGGAAGTTCACCACGAATCGTTCT
>CAYMMN010000449.1:0-2875 GCA_964391495.1 uncultured Flavobacteriales bacterium
AACAAACAGGGAATAGGAAGAATGGAGAAAAAAGAAAAAATTTAAATCATTGTTTCCAGATACAATTCCGGACTGAAAATCATCATTGAAGACAATGGAATAGGAATGGGAGCCGCTGCTGAGTGGAACAGCAAAAACAGGGGAAATCATTTGTCTTTTGGAACCTCTTTGACTTTTGAAAGGATCAGGGCTTATAACAAAGCCTATAATAAGCATATCCGGGCTACACTTTCGGATGTGACAGATGCGGATGGGAAAATTCAGGGCGCAAGGGTGGAAATTTTAATTTCCTGATCTTTCCATACACGAAATTCGACAATTCGGAAAAAAGTATTATATTGGGTAAGGAATTAAATTCCATTCAACCCATGATTTCCGCGCTGATTGTCGATGATGAAAAACAGAACCGTGAGTCCCTGTCAAAACTCCTGACGGAATATTGTCCGGATGTTAATGTAATAGGAGAGGCTGCGTCTGTCGACGCAGCCATTCAGTTTTTAAATAAGCAAAAACCGGATCTTGTTTTTCTGGATGTAGAAATGCCTCAGGGAAGTGGTTTTGATCTTTTACGTCAAAGTCACAGCGCCGATTTTAAAGTGATTTTTGTCACAGCTCATTCGCACTACGCAATTAAGGCAATTCGTTTTTCTGCACTCGATTATCTCCTTAAACCCGTAGATACAGATGATCTGATTGAAGCTGTCAGGAAAGCTGTTGAACAACCCTCCCGAAATCAATCTCAACAGTACAATTCATTGATTGAAAATTTGAATAATACAGGATTGAGCAAACTTGCAATTCCAATCAAAGATGGATTTGCTTTTCTTGAACCGGAAGAAATTATACGTTTGGAAGCAGACGGTACTTATACCCATCTTTATACCAGAGATCAAAAATATACCGGAACAAAGAATATCAAGGAGTATGAACTGATGCTTCAGGATCATAATTTTTTCAGGACACACCATTCCCACTTGATTAATCTTAGGCATGTGAAGAAATTCAGCCGTTTGGATGGTTATTTTGTTCAGATGTCTGATGGATCTGAAGTGGAAATTTCACGAAGAAAAAAGGACAATTTTCTCGAAGTTGTCAGTCTTTCAGGTGTCAAATCCTGATTTTTACTTTTTCAGGTAATTTCGCCATCTATTAACTTCTCTTTACCACGGGTTGCTAATTCCTGCCGTTTATTAAGTAGGTATGGAAATCTATTATTTTCTTGACACCTTTCCCTTGGAGACTTCGGGATAACTTAATTCTGCGGTAAAACCCTTGTTTGATTCATAGGATGCCAGGGGCAACACGAATGTATATCCGGGGAACGCAGATTAAATCGCCGTCAAATTCTCCATCGCATCAATTTTCTTCTGTATTGAATTCTATGAAACGAAAATTCTCAGACAGTTTCAAATTGCTGGTTGTTTTGGAATCCTATTCCAGTAAAACTGAATTGAAAGCACTGGCAGAAAAATATGAAATAGAACTCCGCTTGCTGAAAGCATGGAGAAAGTCATATAAAGATCTTGCTGTTTCTCTATCTGAAGAACAGCATTCAATTCCAGATTGAAGTAAACGGCTTTGGTCTACTAACCAGTGTGATTTTGCTCAAGATTCTCCTATTTGCCTAAATGAAACACAAACGAACATGAAACACAATCTACTTCGCTTCACGGTCATCAGATTCTTCTACAGGTCATTGAAGAGCCTCCCTCTTTTTGCCTGGCTTCGACCTTTGGTGTTCTTCCTTGTTTTGGATGGCTCACTCTCTCTGGTAGCAGGGGACGTTAACGCTCAAACCATTCGCTGTGTACTTCATTGCCGCGACACATCGATCTGTTTCAATATACCGGATTCTATGGTGCAGTTGACACCGCCATCGTATACTTTTCCCGGCGGACCCAACGGTGGAACAGGTGGTGCCGGAACCGATTGTCAGTATGATTCTATCTGGAACAATGCTCCCTTGGTTTTTCCTGTAGGAACTACGGTAGTAACATGGTATGTATGGGCTCCTCCCGGAATACTGGATTCTTGTACATCGAATGTTACACGGAATCCTCCTTCCTCATATACAATCAGTTTTAACACTTCTCCGCCAATTGTTGGCGGGGTTATCAATATTTGTAATGGTCAGTCAATCACTTTTAATGACAATTCAACCGGTATAAACGGTCTGTTGTGGAATTTCGGAAATGGTTATTACTCGAGTAATGCCACTCATACGGAACCGGCATGGCACTATCCTCCTGGGACATATTACGATACACTTACTGTTTACGATGATTGTGGAACGCCTCATGATACTGCATTCATGGTTGTTGTTGATTCTGCTTCCGGTCCGGATATCTTCTGTATTTCAGTTGTCTGTCCCGGTGATACTGTAACTTACCACACCAGTGCAGTTTGTTCAAGCTATACCTGGGGTGTTAACGGTGGCTCATTTGTAACGACACCCACACCAACTTCTGATTCTTGTACAATTGTCTGGGGCCCCGGGCCCTCCGGATCAATTACATTGAGTGTAGCCGGCTGTGCTCCTCCATTGAATTGTCCGAATCCAACAATTAAAACTGTCAATATCGTCCCTGCTACATTACCGATTGCAGGTGATACGATTGTTTGTTCAGGTTCCACTTCGACCTATTGTGTTGAATGTATTCCCGGTAATCTACACACTTGGGAATTATTGCCTGCGAATGCCGGAACTATCACCGGACAAGGAACCTGCTGCGTTACCATTCAATGGGCGCCCGGATTTTTTGGAAATGTAACGCTCACGTTGAATTACCAAAATGTCCTGTTCATCTCGCTGCGCTGGGGTTGCTGTCGTGGGTGCAGTTCGGTGCGTCTCATTCGTTAACTGTCCAGTTATCAC
>CAYMMN010000450.1:0-2864 GCA_964391495.1 uncultured Flavobacteriales bacterium
CCAGAATCCCCGTGATGTAATTTCCCTTCAAATAATGTCTTGCAGGTTGATCCGGTTTATTTTCATCATACAGGAATACCCCATCTTCGGTTCCTATCCACAATACCTGTTTGCTGTCTTCGTACAATGAAATGACATGATCATAAAAAGTTTCCCTCAATCGAATTGTTTCACCCGAAGTTTCATACAAATATCTCCCGACCGCAAATAAAATATTTGAATTTTTAAGTTTAATCGCATTGAACCGGTTAGCAAAAGGAACATCCACTGAAAAATTTTGATGATTCCCATTTCCAATGTGTAAACTTTGAAAAGGAGATTGCCTCTTCACAGAATTCATCAATGTTGGAAGTAATTCTCCTGTTTGATATTCATGAATTAAAAAAGTTATACCCTGGCAATTTGTCTCGCTGTAATTCCATTCTACTTTGCCCTGGTTATTAATCCCCATCTCTCCTATCCCTTGAATGGATACAATTACATTCTCGAGACTGTCAACAAAAAAACCGGTAGGAACCCGGCTCTTGGTACTATCCAGCAAAATTTCATTGTATTTATATCCCCTGATCACTCCGCCTTCAACATAGAAAAGACGGCCTGAATAGGTTTGCATCCAAATCCTACCCTTTGTATCCTGCTGCAATTTGAAAACAGTGTTGTCAGACAAACCATCTTTGGATGTGTAAGTGTGAAACTCATATCCGTTGTAGCGCGCTAATCCTTTATCGGTTCCGAACCATAATGCGCCTTTGTCATCCTGAATGATATGGTAAACTTCACTGCTCGCCAGTCCATCCGCGGTTGTATAATGATGAAACAATGGACTGGGTTCCTGACCATGTAGATATGAAATACCTGCACCGATCCATAAAAGCAGAAACACAGTAAACCTTTTTATCTGATCAGTCATTGCTTAATTTACCCGAGGCGAATTATTCAAAAATAGGTTTAATAAGGTATATGCGCAATCTTTCATTCATTCGATATATCCGGATGATTTGCTTGGTCCTGATTCATCTGATCATGATTGAGTCAGTTTGTTTTGAATATTTATTTTTATAATGAAACAACCTCAGGTAATTATTGAAAAGAAACTCTCTTAAAACCCGATTTTATTTCATTCAAATTATAGTTCAGTGATTCCAGAATGCATAGTTTTTCAACAAATGGGTAGAATTTCCATCCTTTTATTTGACCAGAAAAAAACAGGATTAATCCAATTTTTAACTAAAAACGTTAACATTTTGGATATTTGTCCGTAAGTGCCAAAATAATGGTAAAAAGCTTTGTTTTTTATCCATAAATCGCTATTTTTATAATTCTCTTAAATCAATTTCTTCGTAAAGTAATTGGATTTAGACCTGCGATCACCGGATTTAAAATTGCTCCCCCTCAATTTATTTCAGGTATAAATTATGGTTTTCACTTTGTGAAAAACCATGAGACTTAGTTATTGCCTGTCAGGTATGTGAGTTCTGGAATTGAATTTTATAAGTATAAATAATCAAGACTGAATGAAAAAAGTTTCCTTCCTGTTTAGCTTCCTCCTCATTGTGAATTTAGGGTTCGCGCAATCAAGTAAAGATCTTGGTAAGGTGGTAGTCATTCCTTGTTCGGATTTTCACATTACAAAACCACTTTCAGAAATTGCCAAGGAATTCCCTGTAGATGAGAATTTCGTTTATGAAAAATCAGAATCTGAAGACAGGGAAGAAAGAAAACCTCAAAAGTTCCCAAAAACTGTAAAGGACGGTCCTGAATACGGAAACGATCCTGCATCCCTTCAAACAATAATGGGAACAGTTCCCGGCAGAGCACCGATCACTAATTGGCCCGGACAAACAGCAACAGGTTTTCGTCCATTTGATCCATCCGGTGCGGCGAATGATACGTATTACATTCAGATGATCAATTCAACAACATTCAAAGTGTACAATAAAGTCACAGGAGTAGTTGCTTTGACCACAACATTGGGAAATCTTTGGTCGCCTGCGACTGCCAATAACGGAGATCCAATCGTACTTTATGACAAGGCAGCAGGGCGATGGTTTCTTGCGCAGTTTGGTAATTCAACAAACAGACAAATTTACATTGCCATTTCTCAATCAAATGATCCTCTTGGATCATATTATACTTACACATTTACATCGCCTGCATTTCCTGACTATTTGAAATTCTCTGTTTGGTCGGATGGTTATTACATGACATCAAACCAGGCACAAAAAGTTTTCGCATTTGACAGAGCAGCAATGTTGCTTGGTGATCCTGCTTCCCGTGCGATTTACACTAGCTTCTCTCCTCCGCAAAGTACAGGATTTTTCTGTCCACTACCAGGTGACGCATCCGATGGTGTTCTTCCACCGATGGGTACTCCCTGTCCTATCTTCTCTTATTCTGATAATGGCTGGGGTGCCGGATTTTCAGATGCTGTGAATATATACCAGATGGCTGTGAATTGGGTGCCAACCACACCTACAGCTTCCATTACTCTGGCAGCAAATGTACCGATGGCTACTTTTGATGCATCCTATGATCCCAGCTGGAACGACGTATCACAACCCGGAACCACGCAAAAACTTGATGGTATCGGCGGTGTATGTATGTATCGTTCACAATGGAAAACATGGGCTGGTTACAACACTGTTATTCTTAATTGGGGAGTAAAAATCAGTGCGACGCAAAGAAGTATAAAATGGTGTGAACTTCGACAAGACCAAACAACCGGAACCTGGAGTGTATACCAGGAAGGAATTTACACTCCCGATGCAGCCACGCGATGGATGGGAAGTATTGCGATGGATAACAATGGTTCGATAGGGCTCGTATATTTAAAATCAGATGCCACATCCATTTTTCCGGGACTC
>CAYMMN010000451.1:0-2857 GCA_964391495.1 uncultured Flavobacteriales bacterium
ATCACATATAAAACCTTTCTGAACAAACGCAACAATTGTGAAGGACTGTGCTATGATGCTCCGAACCGGCGATTACTAATCGCTTGCAAAGGAAAGCCGGCGAAAGGAACGGCTGCTCGTTATCTGAAAGCCATATACTCTTTTCCTCTTGCAACAAAAACATTGGATTCCGTTCCTGTTTATGAAATCGATCCGGATTCAGTAAAGAACTGGTTGCAAATTGATGAGAAGAAACATTCAAGCTGGACAGATTGGTTTACACCTTCCACTGATAACGAAAAAGAATTTCTGTTTGAACCATCCGAACTTGCCATCAATCCGATCAGCGGCGACATCTACCTCTTATCTTCAGCAGGGAAAAAAATGGTTGTGCTGGATGTTGCCGGCAATATAAAATGTGTTGAAAAGCTGGATCCTCATCAATTCAAACAACCGGAAGGTATCGCTTTCACTCCCGATGGAGATCTCTATATTTCCGATGAAGGCAAGGAAGGAAAAGCGAATATTCTTCATTTTCATCAATTGCATTGAGTTTGATTTTTATTCTTTTTTTTTCAAATGCCTGATGAAACACCTGCTCTCACTTTGATTTGCTTTCTTTGCAAAAAATTAAACCATGAAGAACATTCAGGCGATCATCTTTGATCTTGGCGGAGTAATTCTGGATATCGATTATCACAAAACCGCGAATGCATTCATTGAACTTGGGGTGGAGAATTTTACCGAGCTTTTTTCCCAATTAAAACAAGATCGGTTATTTGACGATTTCGAAAAAGGATTTATCGATCCGCAGAGTTTTCGTGACCGATTACGTTCCTTTGCAAGACAACACATGAGTGACAAGCAAATCGATCATGCCTGGAACGCCATTCTCATCGGATTGCCAAAAGAAAATGTAGACTATTTAACACGTTTGAAAGAAAATTACAGACTTTTTCTGTTGAGCAATACGAATGAGATTCACGAGAAGGCATTTCGTGAAATGATTGAGAACCGATATGGCGAATATATTTTTGACAGGATTTTTGAAAAGGCCTACTTATCGCACCGAATCCATCAACGAAAACCTGACCGTTCCATTTACGAATTTGTTATCAGGGAAAATGCTCTGGATGTATCAACGACTATTTTTATCGATGATTCTCCGCAAAATATAGAGGGAGCAAAACTCACCGGCTTACATACCCTTTGGCTGGAAAAAGGAAAAAAATTGACGGACCTTCAATTACTTTGAAAATCGTGTGGATAAATTAATCCGGAACTTAACGGATTTCCTGGCACAACTCCACCAATACTCCATTGGTACTTTTGGGATGGAGAAAGCAAATTAATTTATTATCGGCGCCTTTCTTCGGTTCATCCGAAAGCAATTGAAAGCCCTGACTTCGCAATTCAGTCATCATCGAATGAATATCATCCACCTCGAAAGCTACATGATGAATTCCTTCACCTTTTTTTGCAATGAATTTTGCGATAGGACTTTCAGGATCGGTGGCTTTCAGAAGCTCCACTTTGGATTCACCTACTTTAAAAAAGGAAGTACTCACTTTTTCTGATTCAACTGTTTCCATTTTGTAATTTGGAACACCGAGCAAAGCTGAAAAAAGTTTATTCGCATTTTCCATGTCGTTTACTGCAATTCCAAGATGTTCGATACGCAAAATCATGATGATGGGAATTTGATAATCAATTGTTTTAGATTGAGTGTCCGGTATAAACGGACAGCTTCGGATAAAACATCCGGGCTTATCCTGCTTCTAGCAATGCATTCGGGATGGAAACATAAAAGATTGTCCCTTTACCCTGTTCACTGACGAATCTGATCTTACCTTTCATTTTGTCAAGTGCATTCTTTACAATGAACAAACCGAGTCCGGAACCGTTTGAATCGGGATGACCTCGATAGAACATTTCGAACACCCTGTTTTTTACAGGCTCAGGAATTCCTTTTCCATTATCTGCTACTTCCAGTTCAATTCCTCTTCCGGTCGCTTCAACTTTAACACGAATCCATGGGCTCTGCTGATTGCAATAGTTAATAGCATTGTGAATCAGGTTTTGGAAAATGGAAAGGAGGAGCACTTTATCTGTTGTGATCTCAACACTCTGATCAATTTTGATCTCAAAATTGATGCGATCATAAGTGGGAAGGTGTTTTAGCGAATGTAAAATTTCATCCACCAGACCTTTTACATTAATCACGCTAAGCTTGCTGGTGCCTTTTCGGGTCCGTGCAAGGTCGATCAGATCAAGTAATGTCCGGTCAAGACGACGGATACTGGTTTCCACCATGTCAAAATACTTATCGATGACCTCATCTTTGTTTTCCAGTCGGGCAAGATTTACGATTCCCATGACACTTGCAAGCGGACCTTTCAGGTCATGAGAAGCTTTATAAAAGAATGTGTCGAGCTCCTGATTGGTTTCCAGAAGTTCCTTTTCAGTTTTCTTACGGTCCGTGATGTCTGTTTGAACTCCCCAAGTTCGCATCAAATGTCCTTGTTCAACAATTCCGATGTTGTTGTTCAACATAAATCGGACATTTCCATACAAGTCGAGCTCTTTGGATTCGGCATTACTGATTTTATAATTGTTTTTGATAAAGGAAGTGAGGAGTTCCCGGGTCTTCTCTTCATCATAATTGTTTTCGATGTAATAGAAATCCCTGATTTTTCTTCCAACAAGATCGTTTGAACTTGAATAGCCATACATTCTTGCCATAAAATCATTGCATTCAGCAATGATACCGGAATCGAGGAGCAACTCCACCTGTTCATTGTGTGGAAGAGTAATGGGAATCGGCTGGCGGTATTCTGCTCTCAAGATTCCTACAGCACTTTAATAAATACATGTTCTG
>CAYMMN010000452.1:0-2854 GCA_964391495.1 uncultured Flavobacteriales bacterium
CCCCTTCCTTCGCCAACAAGGAATTATCGTTAAATATGATGAGGTTACACTCGACCAGGGATTCAGAGCAGACTTTATCGTCATGAATAAAATAATTATTGAATTAAAAGCTGTTGATGCCATTGCTCCTGTTCATCACAAACAATTATTGACTTATTTGAAAATGACTAAGATCAAATTAGGATTACTGGTTAACTTCAATGTAAGTCTTATGAAAGACGGCATCGTGCGTCTTGTAAATAATCTTTAAATCTTTGCGTCCTTTGCGTCTTTGCGCGAAAAAAATTATTGCAAAATCAGAAATAATGACATCGAAACCTACCATATCAGTAATCGGCGGCGGGAGCTGGGCGACGGCGATTGTGAAGATCTTGTCGAACAACGTCAACACCATTCACTGGTGGGTCCGCAGCAACGAGACCGCCGACTTCATCAACAAATACCAGCACAACCCCCACTACCTCAGTGATGTCACCGTCGATCTCGAAAAAGTAAAAGTCAGCAGCAGCCTCCACCACGTCATTGCCTCCTCCGATATCATTATCCTTGCCGTCCCTTCCGCCTTTCTAAAACCTTCGCTCGAAAAAATCAAACCGGAAGATTTCAAAAACAAAATGGTCTTCTCCGCCATCAAAGGAATCATCCCCGATGATTTACTGATTGTAGGAGATTTTTTACACCATCATTATAAAATTCCAATCGACAAAATCGGTGTCATCACCGGACCATGCCATGCCGAAGAAGTCGCGATGGAACGACTCTCCTATCTCACCATCGCTTCACAGGATACCGCCAATGCCCAGGTTCTCGCGACACTGATGAACTGCCGCTACATCAAAACAACCGTGAGTGACGATATCTACGGAACAGAATATTCCGCGGTATTAAAAAACGTCATCGCGATTGCAAGCGGTATTTGTCACGGTGTCGGATACGGCGACAACTTCCAGGCTGTACTCATCTCCAATGCCATCCAGGAAATCAAACGCTTTGTAGACACAGTTCATCCTGTCAACCGCGACATCAACGGCTCCGCTTACCTTGGTGATTTGCTGGTGACAGCATATTCATCCTTCAGTCGTAACCGGATGTTCGGAACCATGATTGGTAAAGGCTACTCTGTAAAATTCGCGCAACTCGAAATGAACATGATCGCGGAAGGATATTACGCGACACGTTGTATTTATGAGATCAATAAAAAATACAATGTACACATGCCTATCATGAGCGCGGTGTATCATGTTCTCTACGAAAAAATCTCGCCGCGTATCGAGATGAAACTCCTCTCTGACCAGTTAAATTAACCCTTTGCGCTCTTTGCGCCTTTGCGCGAAACTATTTCGCGCAAAGGCGCAAAGAGCGCAAAGCTAGGAAGTGCTTTTACTAAAGTGCGCGAGAACTTTTTCGGCTCTTGATTTTCCGACGACAGCTTTCAACTCCTCCGCTGTCGCCTCTTTAATTTTCTTCACGGATTTGAAATGAATCAGCAGCGCCTGCGCCGTTGCTTCACCGATACCTTTGATTTCAGAAAGCTCCGTTTTCACCGTTCCTTTTTCTCTTCTCTTCCGGTGATGTGTAATTCCAAAACGATGCACTTCATCACGCAGTTGCTGAATCACACGAAGTGTCTCGCTTTTTTTATCAATATACAAAGGAGCCGTATCACCGGGATAAAAGATTTCTTCGAGACGTTTGGCAATACCAATCACGGCGACTTTTCCACGCAGACCAAGTTTGTCCAGACTCGTCATCGCCGAACTGAGCTGTCCTTTCCCACCGTCGATCACAATCAGCTGTGGCAATTCCTGTGCTTCATCAAGCATCCGTTTGTAACGACGGAAAATCACTTCTTCCATCGATGCGAAATCATCCGGGCCTTCAACGGTTTTGATATTATAGTGACGGTATTCTTTTTTCGCCGGCTTCCCATTCAGAAAAACACTCATCGCCGCGACAGGATAAGAGCCCTGGATATTTGAATTGTCAAAACATTCGATCCGTCTTGGCAATTCGGTCAAACGTAAATCTTTTTTCATCTGCTCGAGTAAACGCAAAACCTTATTCTCCGGGTTTTGTTTTTCGAGCTGCAGATTCTTTTCACGGATATAATTTTTGACATTCGTTTCAGACAGCGTAAGCAAATGTTTCTTATCGCCAATCTTCGGAACCGTTAGCGTTACGCCATCCATTTCGAGATGCAAAGGAAAAGGAACCAGAATTTCTGTCGCGTCACTCAAAAATCGTGTGCGTAAATCCACAATAGCGATTTCGAGCAACTCTTCATCGCTTTCTTCCAGCTTCTTTTTGATCTCTATCGTATGCCCCTGAATGATGCTACCATTCATGATGCGCAGAAAATTCACATAAGCGGATTCTTCATCAGTCACCATGGAATACACGTCCGTATTGTGGATGGAAGGATTCACCACCACCGATTTGGATTTGTAACGCTCCAGCAATTCAATTTTTTCCTTGATGCCCTGCGCTTCTTCAAATTCAAATTTCTCCGAATACTGATTCATCAGATTCTTCAAATGCTGAATCACCGTATTGATGTTTCCTTTCAGGATCTGACGAATGTCTTTGATACTTTGATCATACTCCTCCTGCAATTGCAAAGCTTCACAGGGTCCTTTGCAATTACCAAGATGATATTCCAGACAGACTTTGAATTTCTTCTTCGCGATATTTTCTTCTGAAAGAACAAGATTACAATTGCGCAGTTTATACAACTGTGAAGTAAGATCCAGTAAGGTGTGAATTATTTTCACCGGTGTGAACGGACCGAAATATTCCGAACCGTCCTTGATCATTTTTCGTGTAATGAAAACCCGCGGGAAACGTTCGTTCTTGA
>CAYMMN010000453.1:0-2849 GCA_964391495.1 uncultured Flavobacteriales bacterium
GATTCCTGATGATCTCCGCGTATTCGGTGTCTCCGTGCTTTGTCAGAATAATATTCTTGTAATACTCCGATTTCTGCGTGTTGCCCATTTGCGCATATATCCTGTATAGCTGATAATAGCTTTGCAACATGTATTTGTTGTCAGGATATTTCTGCAACAGTTCCTCAAACATTGCAACAGAAGCCGGATAATCGTTCAATTGTTCACGATAAATCATAGCCGCATTATAATACGCGTCAATAATTTTCTTGGTCGATTTATCCAGTGCTTCGGGACTTGCCGGAACCGCTGCCAGCATATCCTGTCTTTTCTTTTCAGCAGCAAGCTTCGGATCTTTTATTTCTTTTTCAGAAGTCACAAGTGTATCTGTACCTTCTGATTCAATGATATTGGAGGTCGATTCTTTATTACTTCTTCTCCAGTTATCTTCCAGTTTTCGATTGCCCCATTTTTTGGTGAATTCATTAAAACCAAAACTGATCGCCTGGGTATTGTAAAAATACCAATTGGAGCCGGTGCCTTTATTCATCTGGTTCACCTGATCAGGCTTTGCCTGATCGAAAATCTGGTTTACCTGTTCTTCTTCCTGCTTTTTCTGCTTGGCTTCCTCTTCGTCCTTAATCTTCGCATCGACCAGTTGCTGTCTTTGTTCAGGTGTCATTTTTGCCAAGCCTTGCAAACTGTCTTCGGTCGTAATAATATTCAGATTTCTGACAAGCTTGGTAAGGCTGTTCCTCCTGTTCAATACTTCTGTATAGTCAGGATGGTCATTGGATAAATTTGTGACCGTACTATCGTAATAAGCCTGGGCATTCCGATAATCCGGTTTTGCAAAATAAATTTTAGCCAGTTCCAGATAGGATAAGGCTTTTTGATTTTGGTTGCTGGTGCTCGCACGAACTGACTTATTCAGGTTATCAAACTCTTCATCCGGTTTGCCTTCTTTCTTTGCGAGTCCGGCAAGAGCGTAATAAATCTGATCCAGAAAGTCTTTGTTCTTCGGATCTTTCTGAAGTTTTGCAAGTTCCTTTTTTACTTCTTCACCATTTTTACTATTCGCGTCATAACAACGGGCCCGGTTAATCCTGGCATTGAAGGCCATTTCATACTTCGGGTTCATTTTGATGACTTTCGAATACAGTTGAAAGGCTTTCTGATATTCCTCCTGCTGCTGATAGAGTTGAGCGAGAATAAACATAAAGCGAATTCTGTCCTCTCTCTTCGGAGCAAGAATTGACGCTTTGGTCAAATGCTCGATAGCTTTAGGGTAGTTTTTTGTTTGAAGGAAAAAATCCGCATTCACAGCCGCCAACTCCCATTTGTTCTTTTTTGGAAAATCACTCTGATTACGCAAATAATCAAGCTTGTCTTCCGCTTCCTTCAACTGTGTCAGCTCAAGATATGTCTTCGCAATCCACAGTGAGCCGAGATGACGTGTACTTTCCTTTTTGTATGTAACCTCCACATATTTGAAAGCTTCCATAGCTTCAAAATACTCATGCTTGAAAAACAAACATTTCCCGTAAAGCAACCAATTGTCATCAATCCACTTTTCAGAATTAGGTTTTTCATTAGCGTTTTTATCCAGGATAGTGTGACGTGCAATCACATTTGATGTACGTTTCATCGCGTCGTCCATCAACGGATATATTGCTTTGGATTTTTCCGCGTTCGCGTACTGGAATACTTTGAGAATCCGATCGTATTTGTCTTCGTGAGAAAGTGCGAGTTTATCTGTTCCTTCCTCCAGTTTTAAGCCCGCATTATAATATCCATTGTAATGAGCGCTCAGATTGTGAAATGTTCTGGTAAACATAGAATCTTTCGTGTTGGAGCACGAAAGTCCAAATATGGACAGGGTAGCCAGAACAAAACAAGCAGGCCAGCCGCTGCGTTGAAAAATACTGCGGGAAATCATCGGATGATCAATAGAATAAAACTGCGAAAATATTTTGGTCGTCTGAGCCCGCAAGATAAGACAATTTCATTGATTTTTTCATTTTTTGGCCCCCTCAAATTGCGCCGGGAATCGGGAATTCGGGAAATGTGATGTGAAAAATCAATTTCCTGATAACTCCGGATTTGATTCCACTGAAATCGGGCCTGAATTTCTATCCTTTTGTAATTGCATCTCAAACGGCATTCCGGAGAAAAAATTTTTAATTTTCATCTCTAAAATAAATTTGGCCCCAATTCACCTATTTTGATTTCATTTTCCCGGCAATGATGCTTGCAAAAACAATTTGTAATGCATGATAAATCATCAGAGGGAGCAAAATTACCCCGGCGGTTGCGGCATGCTGGAAAAACACAGTGGCCATCACCGATCCATGCACAAGAGACTTTTTGGAGCCGCAGAATGAAACCGTTTTCCGGTCAGCTTCGCTGAAACCCAAAATTCTTCCGGATCCGTAGAGCAGTCCAAACACCACAATAAACAGGACGACCATACCGATTCCCAGTAGAAGTATCCGATCGAATCCTATTCCGGAAAACGCCTTGTTGACAAAAGAATGAGCAAAGG
This sequence comes from uncultured Flavobacteriales bacterium, assembly GCA_964391495.1. GTDB lineage: Bacteria > Bacteroidota > Bacteroidia > AKYH767-A > 2013-40CM-41-45 > JADKJP01. Next base: position 2,525 of record CAYMMN010000453.1, read on the forward strand.
AAGTGTAAACAATCGCCAGGATTATGATCTGATCGAAGCGTCGAAGTTGCTTTTTATTTTGTTCGGCAAATTTACCAAATCTGGAATGCAGGAACATTCCCAAAATAACAGGTAACAAAATCTGGACAATCAGTTTGATTACGATCCCGCTCAGATCCATCGCGGCATTCCCGCTTGTACTCATGAAACTCATCCATAAAGGTGTAATAAAAACACCTGCAATTCCGGAGAGGCTGGCATTAAAAATTGCTGCCGGAACATTTCCCCCGGGAATTGAAACCATTACCACAGAAGTGGATACCGTCGAGGGCAACACACACAAGTA
>CAYMMN010000454.1:0-2833 GCA_964391495.1 uncultured Flavobacteriales bacterium
CGGGATGTGGTGGAACTGCGACCATCAATATCACAGTGAAACCGATCTTTGGAATTTCCGGACCAACAACTGTGTGTCCGAATACAACCAATGGTCCTTTCAATGGAATGAATCTCACCAACAATACTGTTGTCACGGGAACCTCCTGGAAAGTGCAGACTCCTGTTCCGACCACTTTGACATTTGGTTCAACAGCTGCATTTAATGCATATACCTGGAACGCAGGTCCGGGCGCATATTACGTCACTGCGTATGCACCTGCAGGTGTATTTTGCAACGATTCAGCATTTCTTCCTGTGAATGTGGTGAATATGATTGCTCCGGATACAATTACCGGCCCGGACACTGTTTGCGCCGGAATTCCATTCTTGTACAACACTGTTCCGAACATGGGAGGAGTGAGCTATAACTGGACTGTCACGAATGGAACAATCATTGGACCTGCCAATGGAAACAGCGTCATGATCCAATGGAATTTGGGAGGAGGAACAGTTTCTGTTTCACAGACACTCAACAATCCACCCGGTTGTACCAGTCCGCCTTCACCGGTTTTCTCAGTGTATACATGGCCAAATTTTAGTTTGCCTGTAATAACACCGAGTGCTTCTATCGCTTGTGTAAAGAGTACCATCACTTATTCGATACCACCTTCGCTGATAAACAATGGTACTTATACATGGTCTGTGAGTCCTGCAACAGCTGGAAATATTGTTAGCGCGAATGGAACAAATCAGATTGTCATCAACTGGATTGATGCATCCAATACACCGATTTTTGTCAAATTAAAAATCAGCAGATGCTACACGGATTCAGTGATGTTCCCGGTGAACCTTCTTGGATTACCACCTGTTCCAAATATCATCGCACCTGCAACTGTTTGTAAAAATAGCCTTGTCAATTTTTCAACATCAAGTCCGGGTCCGATCTGGAACTGGAATTTTGGTGATGCCGGTACTGCGAACACTCAATCCGCGACACATACTTATGTGAATGCCGGTGATTACAATGTATCACTTACCATTACTAATGTCAATGGTTGTTCGGATACGGCATTTACAAAAATTCATGTTGACGATATTCCTCAAACTCCGGTTATCACAGGACCTTCTTCGGTTTGTTCGGGAAGTACTGTGTCTTATACTTTCTCGCAGCCGGTATTCAATGGTGCAAATTATGTATGGAGTGTAACTCCTCCGGGGGTGATTCAGTCAGGGCAGGGAACATCTTCTATTTTGGTTAAATGGAATTCACCTACGCTCACAGGTCAGGTTTCGCTGGTAGTTCAATCAAATTGTCCGCCCCCACCTGTAACACCTTTCCCTGTTGTTGTGAATGCGCTTCCTGTTGCTGGTATTGCAATTCCTTCACCACTTTGTGTTGGTGCGCCACTCACATTTACCGGAAGTGGAGGAACAACGTATAGCTGGAGTTTCCCCGGAGCTTCAAATGTCAACCTTACAAATCCTGCGGCCCCTGTTGTTACATACGGAGTAGCGGGTAACTATTCCGCATCTTTATCAATTATTGATGCGAATGGATGTACGGCAAATAAAAATGTAAACTTCACAGTAAATCCATTGCCACTTGTGAATGTAACTGCGAATGGTGTGTGCACATTCCCTGCTACAGTAAATATTAATACAATTAATACAGGATCGTATACTTATTTATGGAATACGAGTGCTACAACTTCATCGATTACTCAAACTGTCACCGGACCAACAACTTTTTCTGTTACAGTTACAAATGCTTTTGGTTGCACCAATACCGGCTCAATACTAATCCAGGGAGGAATTTGCGCACCTATTCCCGGGGTTTGTCCTGTAAACGACAGTCTTGATTTCATTGCAACTCCTCCTGTTTGTCTCACAGATTCATTTTTCAAATTATACAATGGTAACCACACAGGATGGGATTTTGGAGATGGAGGAAATGCGGGTCCTTCCAGTCCTGTAGTACATACTTTCCCGACTCCCGGAATTTACAATGTGACAATCATGGGCACTGCTTATGGTATGGATGCTTTTGGGCAACCCTGTACCACCGCAATTGGAGCGGTTCATCCGATCACCATTCCATTTGATGCGGCATTTAATGTGACTTATCAGTGTAATGGTCTGGGGCAAATGCAAACCATTATTAACAATACTTCATTGTACCTGAATAGTGCAAGTTCCTATTCATGGAAATGGTATCTTGATGGAAATCTTTCGCCATTCAGTTCAGTGCATTCTCCGGCAAATCAATTGTTCAGTGCCGGATCACACAATATCCAATTAATTATTTCGGATCCCGGAGGAACACAGGCCACCTGTACACTCACTGTTGCAATTAACGTTCCTGTTCCTGTAACAGCAGCCATGAATGCTCCGTCTCCGGCGCCATTCTGTGCAGGTACTCCGGTTAATTTTTCAGATGCATCTTTTACTTCGCCGACTGCCTGGAATTGGGATTTCTTCAATAATGGAGTCTCTACTTCCAATTTGCAAAATCCTCAGTTCACATATCCTTCTCCGGGTACCTTTACTTATAAGCTCACGGTTTCTGATCAGTACAGTTGTTCCAGTGTAACTACGAACAGCATTACAATCAATGCTGCGGGAACAGGAAGTATCACCATTGATACAACCTATTGTGATTCTATAAAATTAACAGCCTCAGGAATTGGTCCTTTTGTATGGTCAAATGTATTCACGCAGCCTGTTCCTGATAACCCATTCTATGTAAAACAAAATGGTTACTATTCTGTTGTCGGAAACAATCCTTCATTTGGTTGCCCATACAGAGTAACTGTTGGTCCACTCACTATTCGACGAACTCCTAATCCTACAAT
>CAYMMN010000455.1:0-2826 GCA_964391495.1 uncultured Flavobacteriales bacterium
CTTTCATCCCATCGTTGGTATTTCCCAGACTAATAATTCCGGATAATCTGCGAATTTCATCCAATGAAAATTCTGAGATCACCTGCAATTCTTCAATTGCTCTGATTGGTCCGAATTTTTCCCGATGTTCAATAATCGCTTTTGCTTGTTGATTTGTAAAGAATGGAAATTGTTCCAGTTCTTCCAGCGAACTTTTGTTTAGCTGCAATGGATGTTTTCTGTATTCCGCAATCAGTTCCTGATATTCCTGAATATTTTCCGGATTACTTCCATTGGCTGCCATCGTTTCAAAATCATTACGAATGGATAATGGCAATTCTTCCGTTTGTTTGTTTTGGGACAAACAGATATTTAGAAAGCAAAAAATACTGATGGAGAAAGTAAATAAATACTTCATAGTTCCTGACTAATAGAAACAGAAGGGTAAAAACCAAGCACGGGATGATACATGCAGGCTGCGTCCATTTTCATTTTATTCACCAATAAGCCAAAACCAAATGCCGGTTGAGATGGATTTGTTTTGTAACCGGCACGGACAATGAGGCGGTCGGAGGGTTTGTATTCCAGTGCGTTCATCAAAACAGTTCCATTACCGGCATTTTGAGAAAGTTCTATTCTCATAAATAATTTAGTCGACAGCATCCAGGATACACCTAGGTTTAATGCCGGAGAAAGCAATTCAGTTTGATTTTTTCTGCTGCGAAAATTCGCCGGATTGTGAAGTGTCGCGCCTACTTCAAGAAAAGGAAGCGGCCTCGAATACACGCCTATGATGCCTGACCAGTTTCCCAATGGTGAGTAATTCCCTTCGTTTACTTTGTATAGCTGATGGAATATTTCGATTCCTCCGTATAGTTTTCCGGAAAGCTTTCTTGCGTAATGAACTCCAAGTCTTCTTTCAAAAAAATCTTTCGTGCCGGTTCGGTATCCGGATAAACCTATTGCGGAACCTGATTTTAATGGAAGGGTTGCCTGAAAAAGGAAAGACTGAAGTTCGGAAATGAAATATTTATTTTCAGCTCCTAGACAAAAGGAGGGATGCTCTGAAAGAGCAGAGAGAGAAGGATTTTGAAATGCCGAAAACGAATTCTTCACTGTTGTGCCCAGTCCTGCCAAACCTGCCTGATGTGCATTCATTGGTAGGGAGGACGAGCCTGATGCGAGACTGCAGGAAAGAATGAATACACAAATAAATTTCAGATGCATTGTGTCGACAGATTGTGCCGACGAAAATAAAATGCATTTGATTCAGGATTTACCCCTCAGGAGGTGGAACTTTCAGGATGGATAATATGTGATGAAAAAAACTTTTATCAATAATGAAAAAAATGATCAGGAAGGAGAAATCTCGTTGTTGCTTTTGATGACTTTTTCTTTCAATTCTTCTTTGAATTTTGAAACTCTCTCGAGCACATCGGCATTTGATGATCCGATTATTTGAGCGGCAAGGATTCCTGCATTCTGCGCGGCGTTGAGAGCAACGGTAGCAACAGGAACTCCGTTTGGCATTTGCAGAATGGAAAGAACAGAATCCCAACCATCAATAGAATTGCTGGAACGGATAGGAACACCAATGACGGGAAGGGGAGTAAGCGATGCTACCATTCCGGGTAAATGCGCGGCGCCACCGGCTCCGGCGATGATAACTTTCAGACCTCTGCCAGCAGCTTCTTTCGCGTAATCAAACATTCTCTCCGGTGTACGGTGAGCGGAAACGATGGATATTTCATATCCGATATTTAATTTGGATAAAATCTGTGCTGCTTCATTCATGATTTGCAGATCAGACTGACTGCCCATGATAATTCCGACAAGAATAGATTTTGGCATTGCTTTGAGGTTGTTTGTCAGTGGTTGTATTAATTGTTGATTAAATTCATCAGGCAATCACCCGAATGAGGTCTTTGACTTTTTTTGCTTTTGATTTTGCTTCTTCCAGTGTATCCGCGGTAACAGTGACATGTCCCATTTTGCGAAATGGTTTTGTGATCTTTTTGCCATACAAATGAAGGTGCACGCCATCAATCGAGAGAGCTTCCTTTAAGCCTTCATACACCGCATGTCCGCTAAAGCCTTTTTCTCCGAGCAGGTTGACCATTACACTGGGTTTGGTGATATTGGTGGAGCCAAGAGGTAAACCGAGAATAGCCCGCAAGTGTTGTTCGTATTGAGATGTAATATTGCCTTCTATGGTTTGATGGCCACTGTTGTGTGGTCGTGGAGCGATTTCGTTGACAAGAATTTCTCCGCTTTTGGTCAGAAACATTTCTACGGCCAGCAATCCTACAAGTTGTATGGATCGCGCAACTTCCATAGCGATTGACTCCGCTTTTTGTTCGTGTTGAGGAGAAATGGAAGCAGGAGAAAAAAGATATTCAACGAGATTTGCTTCCGGGTTAAATTCCATTTCAACAACCGGAAAAGCTTTGCATTCACCTTGCGCATTCCTGGCGACAAGCACAGAAATTTCTTTTTCGAAGTCGATTAATTTTTCAAGGATACTTGGCGCGTCAAAACCTTTCATGATCTCTCCGCTATTCTCGAGCTTCACGACGCCTTTTCCGTCATATCCTCCTTTTCTCAATTTCTGGATAAAAGGGAATTGTGATGAATATTTCGCGATGTGCTCAATGGAATCGAGGAGATGAAATTCAGCTGTCGGGATTCCATGTGTCCGGTAAAATATTTTTTGAAGTCCTTTATCCTGTACCAACCGGATTACCCTGGATTGTGGATAAACAACAATTCCTTCTTTTTCGAGTTGCTCCAGGGCTTCCACATTCACATGTTCGATTTCGATGGTCAGCAGGTCAACAGTTCGTCCGA
>CAYMMN010000456.1:0-2806 GCA_964391495.1 uncultured Flavobacteriales bacterium
GTGCAATTACTGAAAAAGACAGTCTTGGTCGTGTACCAATGAAAGATACAGATGAAAGTCCGGATCGTAGAAATTATACCAAAGCGGATAACATCAATTACCTCGATTCTGATGAACCGGAAATTAAATACGATTACGGTATTACTTCACTGGTAAATGATCAGGCTCGTGTTTACAAAGGAGGTTCATGGAAAGATCGCGCATACTGGATGTCTCCTGGCGCTCGTCGTTTCCTCGATCAGGTTCAAAGCACTAATGATATCGGATTCCGTTGCGCGATGACGCGTGTGGGTAGCCCGGTTGGTTTAGGCGCAAAACCAAAAACCAAGTAAACTAAAAAAGCATTAATGAAAAGAGCTTCCATTTTGGAAGCTCTTTTTTTTTGTCTCTACACCCGGATAATGATTCACCCGAGTGATTATTAAAATAATAAGTATGTGTCCGAATCCTTCTGATGACGCTTTTCAAATATTAAGATCAGGAACCAAATTGTTTATTGAGGATCCTCTTTTACATTCTTCTTAAAGATGTAATAGATTGGAATACCAATAAGGATGATCACCAAGCCGTACAAACTTGATTTTGTCTGGTAAATCAACATATCAAAAGCGACCATCGCTGCCATGAATATGTATAAGGCGGGAATAACCGGATACCCAAAAGCTTTGTAGGGTCTTTCCATATCAGGTCTTTTCTTTCTCAAAATGAAAAGCCCGGTGATGGTAAGGATGTAAAACAACATCACGGCAAACATGATATAATTCAGAAGATCACCGTAGGTTCCTGAGAAACAAAGTAAGCAGGACCAGATGCATTGCATGGTCAGAGAATTAGCAGGAACATTGTTCTTGTTCAGTTTGGCTGCCTTTGGTAGGAACAATCCATCTTTGGCCATTGCATAGTAAACCCTTGCTGCAGTGAGGATGAGCCCGTTCAGACAACCGAATGTGGAAATCATAATCATTAGTGCCATGAAAAATTTCCCATTAGTTCCGAGTATTGTTTCCATTAACAAGGTCGCTACACGGTCGTTTTCCGCATGCTGGATGGCATTGATTGGTAATACATATATATAGGCAACATTGGCGAGCATATAAAGGAGCATCACTGTTCCTGTTCCGATAAAGAGTGAAAGCGGCAGGTTGCGTTGTGGATTGTGGACTTCACCGGCGGTATAAGTAATGTTGTTCCAGGCATCAGCAGAAAATAGCGAGCCTGTCATGGCTGCTCCAAAAACTCCAATTGTGGTAAGTGTGATCACACTTGGAAAAGCAGGAGAAAAGTTGGACCAGTTGCCTGCACCTTTTATTCCGAAATACAATCCCAGAATAACAAGCAATAAAAGCGCGATCACTTTGGAAACAGTAAAGATGTTTTGTAGAAAAGCTCCTGCTTTAACATCTTTAAAATTGTAAAGAGTAAGCAGGATAATAATTGTGATGGCAAGCAACTGTTGTGTGCTGATGTGAAATGATGATAAATGGAAAATGTAATTATCACCCGAAATGACCGGAAAGAAAACTCCGGTGAACTTCGCGAAAGCCACGCCCACAGCGGCAATGGTTCCGGTTTGGATTACGGAAAATAATGTCCAGCCGTAAAGAAATCCGTACATTTTACCATAAGCTTCTTTCAAATAAATGTATTGTCCGCCGGCACGCGGCATCGCTGCTGCAAGTTCTCCGTAACTCAGAGCTCCGAAAATGGTAATGATGGCTGTGACGACCCATGCCAGGAGCAGCATTCCGGGAGTTTCAACCTGCCTTGAAATTTCAGCGGATACAATAAAAATTCCCGAGCCAATCATGGAGCCAATAATGATGGCGGTGGAATCAAAAAGGGAGAGGCTTTTTTTCTCTGAGGACATAAGTAAAGTTTATGGTTAGTAAGATATTTACTCCATTTTTAATCCGCAAGATGTTTCGGGCTTTCATTTCAGGTATTTATAAACGCGGTATTTATTGCCGGTTTCACATCCATCCGGAATAGTGGTTTTGTAGGAAAACGTATCTTCACACCCGCAATGACCAGAGAAGAGTTATACCAACAGATCATTAAAAAGAGTTCCTATTTGTGTATTGGACTCGACACCGATATTACCAGGATTCCTTCCTTTTTGTTAAAAGAAGAAGATCCTGTGTATGAATTTAACAAGCGCATCATTGAGGCGACCAAAGAATTTTGTGTTGCCTATAAACCCAATCTTGCCTTTTATGAATCCTTAGGTCCGAAAGGCTTGATTTCTCTGGAGAAAACAATGAACCTCATTCCTGATACTATTTTCACAATTGCAGATGCCAAACGTGGAGATATCGGGAACACTTCCGAAATGTACGCGCGAACATTTTATGATTATTTTCATTTTGATTCCGTTACTGTAGCGCCTTACATGGGGAAAGATTCCGTTACTCCATTTCTTCGTGAGGGCAAATGGGTAATTCTTCTTGCGCTCACCAGCAATGCGGGATCGATGGATTTTCAGCTTTCCGAAATTTCATCTCCGGTTACCGGTAAGGAAGAGAAATTGTACGAACATGTGCTTCGTACATCTCAAAAATGGGCGGATGCCGACAGGATGATGTATGTTGTTGGAGCTACGCACCCGGATTTACTTTCGTCTATACGTAAAATTATACCGGATCATTTTTTGCTGGTCCCGGGAGTTGGGGCTCAGGGAGGAAATTTACAGGAAGTGTCTGCGGCAGGCATGAATAAACAATGCGGGTTGTTGGTGAATTCATCGCGTCAAATCATTTATGCATCGAATGGTGCCGACTTTGCGGAAGCAGCAAGAGCGGAAGCTTCC
>CAYMMN010000457.1:0-2804 GCA_964391495.1 uncultured Flavobacteriales bacterium
CACTAAGCACTAACCACTAACCACTAACCACTAAGCACTAAGCACTAACCACTAAATTCCGTCCCCCGTCCCTCGTCCCTCGTCCCCTCTTTCCAAATCCACCCCGATTGTCTATTTTTGAAACCCTATGAAAGCAAATGTACAGGGTGAATTGACCCTTGAGGTGGTGAAGGCATTGTTGCAAAAGAAGGCAGCTGTGACTTTGGATGCATCTGCAATTCAAAGAGTTAAGGACAGCTTTAGTTTTCTCAAATCATTTTCAAAGGACAAATTAATCTACGGAATCAATACCGGTTTGGGACCTATGGCTCAGTACCGGATTCCGGAAGAACAGAGTATTCCTTTACAGTACAATCTTATTCGTAGTCATTGTTCAGGTGCAGGAAATTACCTCGAGCCTTTGTATGTAAAAGCGATGATGATTGCCCGTTTGAATTCTTTCATGCTGGGACATTCCGGAGTGCATGAGGATTTACCATTACTGATCAGCAATCTTATTAATCTTGAAATTTATCCCTGCATCCCTGAACATGGTGGTGTAGGAGCGAGTGGTGATTTGGTTCAACTTGCTCACCTTGCATTGGTGTTGATTGGAGAAGGAGAAGTGACTTACAAAGGATCAATTCGTCCGACAGCTGATGTTTTCAATGAATGTAAACTCAGTCCGCTTAATATTCATTTGCGTGAAGGTCTGGCAGTTCTCAATGGCACTTCAGCGATGACAGGTATTGGCTTGGTCAATCTGATTCAGGCAAAGAATCTCCTCGACTGGTCGGTGACATTATCAGCAATGACGAATGAAGTTGTCTCTGCATTCGATGATCATTTTTCCGCCGAACTGAACGAAGTGAAAAAACATCCCGGTCAAAATAAAATCGCCGCATTGATGCGCTATATTCTTGCCGATAGCCAAATGATCCGCAAACGCAGTGATCATTTGTACAATGCCGCAAGTATCGAGCAGGATGTGTTCGAAGACAAGGTGCAGGAATATTATTCATTGCGTTGCATTACACAGGTGCTCGGTCCGGTGTACGACACCATCGCGCAAGCGGAAACGACTGTTGTGAATGAATTGAATTCGGTGAATGATAATCCGGTGATTGATCATGAAAATCACAATGTTTTTCATGGAGGAAATTTTCACGGAGATTATGTTTCGCTGGAGATGGATAAATTGAAAATCGCCATCACGAAACTGTCGATGCTTTCCGAGCGTCAGCTGAATTATTTGTTGAATGATAAATTGAATAATAAGTTTCCGCCATTTTTAAATCTTGGTACACTCGGTTTTCATTTTGGAATGCAAGGCATGCAATTCACGGCGACTTCCACTGTCGCGGAGAATCAAACGCTTTCTTTTCCGATGTATGTACACAGTATTCCCAACAACAACGACAACCAGGACATCGTGAGCATGGGATGCAATGCAGCTTTGATGACCAAAAAGGTTCTCGACAATGCACTGGATGTATTGACCATTCAACTCATGGCTCTGGTTCAGGCTGTCGACTATCTTGATTGTTCTTCAAAACTCTCTTCAACAACCCAACAAATCTATCACGACGTCCGCAAGGTTTTTCCGAAATTCATCGAAGACAAACCGAAGTATCAGGATTTGAAGAGGGTGAGAGGGTTGATGGAGGCGCTTTAGTGGTTGGTGTTTGGTGGTTAGTGGTTAGTTTTTAGATATTAGTTGTTAGATTTTAGTTGTTAGATGTTTGTTGTTAGGAAGGGATGACAGAGGAATTAGTTTCTGTTTCATAATTTTTTTTTGTCTTTATTTTAATAAAAAAAGTCAATTTTCATCTTATTGATTATGAGGTAGATGTATATGATTTAATTAGATTTTAGAATCAAAATCGAATAAATAAGGAATTAAAAAACTTGAATTCATTGCCTGTTCTGGCCACTAAGCACCAGGCACTAAGCACTAAGCACCAAAACTGTCCTCGAAATACCAAAAAATCCCTATTTTTGCCCTTTCAGGCACGCTATTACTTCAATCTCAGAGAATTTACATGAAATGTGCATTAGTGACAGGGGGCTCAAGGGGCATTGGAAGGGCTATTTGCCTGAAAATGGCTTCAATGGGATATTTTGTACTTGTAAATTACAAGTCGAACGAAGAAGCCGCGAAGCAGACGCTTGATTCGATCAAGGCAAACGGTGGCAATGGTGAACTTCTGAAGTTTGATGTCGCGAATAAGGAGGAAGTAAAAAGCGAACTTGGCGGATGGATTGAAAAACATCCTGAGGATTTGATCGAAATCCTCGTCAACAATGCAGGGATCAAAAAGGATGTGTTAATGATGTGGATGCAGGACGAAGACTGGGACAGTGTTCTCGGTACAAGTCTGGATGGTTTCTTCTATGTCACACGTCTTGTCCTGAATGGAATGCTCGTAAAAAAATTCGGAAGAATTATCAATATCGTTTCGCTCTCCGGTCTGAAGGGACTGCCCGGACAAACAAATTACTCCGCCGCGAAAGCAGGAGTGATTGGAGCGACAAAAGCCCTTGCACAGGAAGTTGGAAGAAGAGGAATCACCGTGAACGCGATTGCTCCCGGATTCATCAAAACAGAAATGACAGAAGGGCTCAATGAAAAAGACCTGAAAGCAATGATCCCCGTTCATCGTTTCGGCGAACCCGAAGAAGTTGCCCACGCAGTTGGTTTCTTCGCCTCACCCGAAGCAGCGTACATTACGGGAGAAGTGCTTTCGATTAATGGAGGACTTTATTCGTAGTGCTTAGTGCGTAGTGCTTAGTGGTTAGTGATTAGAAGGACCTTACAATTGAAT
>CAYMMN010000458.1:0-2783 GCA_964391495.1 uncultured Flavobacteriales bacterium
GTTAGTTGTTAGTTGTTAGTTATAAATACAGTGAGTGCAGTATAACTCATAACTCATAATTCATAACTCATAACTCATAACTCATAATTCATAACTCATAATTCATAACTCTCAACTCAAACCTAAAACCAGACTTCTCCCTTTCTCCAGGGCTTTTTCAATTCCATCCGGGTTTTTTCCTCCTGCTGTAGCATAGAAAGGTTGGCCGCCACCGCCACCCTGAATTTCTTTACTTAGTTCACGTATAATATTCATCGCGTTCAGGTTTTTATCCTTGATCAGAGTGTCAGAAATAATGAGTGACAAATGAGCTTTGCCGTCGATCTCAGCACCTGCCAGGAAAAACAAGTTGCTAACCTGATTTTTTAATTCGAAAGAAATGTTTTTGATAGCATCAGCTGTTGGCAAATCGAGTTTATCGACAATGAGATTGATGCCGTTTATTTCTTTTGCTTTCAGAATCAATTCATTTTTTATTCCCTGAGCTTTCTGAGAAACGAACTGGTTCATTTTCTCCTGTAAAGCGGAATTTTCCTCGAGCAATTGTTTAACTCGTTCGGTAAGGTCTTTTGGGTTTTTCAAAAGCTCATTGAGCTGATTTAATTTTTCTTCCTGTTGTTTGAAATACTCATCGGCTTTGTCGGCAGTAATTGCTTCAATACGACGAACCCCTGCAGCTACAGCGCCTTCGGAAACGATCTTAAACAAGCCGATTTGACCGGTTGAAGCCACATGCGTTCCTCCGCAGAGTTCACGGGAGTATTCAGGATCAAAGGTAATGACACGAACATATTCACCGTATTTTTCTCCGAACAAAGCAGTAGCTCCCATGTCCATCGCTTTTTGTACGGGTACGTTTCTTTGTTCATCCAAACGGATATTTTCCCTGATTTTTTCATTCACCATTCGCTCGATCTGTGCAATTTCATCATCTGTTACTTTGCTGAAATGAGAAAAGTCAAATCGGGTTTGCTCGGCATTGACGAGGGATCCTTTTTGATTCACATGTTCGCCCAATACACGTTTCAGTGCGGAGTGCATCAGATGTGTCGCGGAGTGATTGTTGGTGATCATTCTCCGGCTTTCTTTATCAATGCTTGCATGAAATTTTGCGAGTAAATCTTCCGGTAAGCGATCGCAGAAATGAATGATCAGGTTGTTTTCTTTTTGTGTATCGGTAATGATAATTTTATCATTTGCGGAAACCAAAGAACCTGTATCTCCAACCTGTCCGCCACTTTCCGCATAGAATGGAGTTTTGTTCAGCACAAGCTGATATTGAACTTTATTTTTTGATTTGACTTTACGGTATTTGAGAATCACACAATCACATTCGAATTCGTCATAGCCGACAAATTCAACATTACTGTCATCCCTGAGCACCACCCAATCATCCGTATCCATACTTCCTGCTGCACGTGATCTTTCTTTTTGTTGTTCCAGGCATTTGTGAAAAGCATCCATATCTACATCCTTACCGGATTCTCTTGCCATCAGCTGAGTCAGGTCGATCGGGAAGCCGAAGGTGTCGTAGAGTTCAAATGCAAATTCTCCGGAAATGTTTTTGTTTTTATTCTCTTCAAATTTCCGGATACCTGTTTCAAGTGTACGAAGGAAGCCTTGCTCTTCTTCATGGATGACACGCTGGATAAAATCCTGTTGTGATTTTACTTCAGGAAATACATCCCTGAATTGATCAGCAAGCAGTGGAACGAGTTTGTTGAGGAAGGGCTCTTTGAAATTGAGGAATGTGAAAGCATAGCGTACTGCACGACGAAGAATCCGTCGGATGACATAGCCGGCTTTGTTGTTGCTTGGTAACTGTCCATCTCCGATTGCAAAGGTGATCGCACGAATGTGATCAACCATCACGCGCATGGCGATATCCGTTTTTTCATCGGCGCCATATTTGATTCCTGAACGAGTAGCGATAAACTGAATGAGCGGTTGGAAAACATCGGTGTCGTAGTTGGATGTTTTTCCCTGCAAGGCCATACACAATCGTTCGAAACCCATTCCGGTATCAACATGTCGCGCAGGAAGTGGCTCCAGGCTGCTGTCGGCTTTACGATTGAATTCCATGAATACATTGTTCCAGATTTCAATCACTTGTGGGTGGCTTGCATTGACCAATGATTTTCCATCTAGCTTCTTTCTTTCTTCTTCGGAACGGAGATCCACATGTATTTCAGTACAGGGTCCACAGGGTCCCTGATCTCCCATTTCCCAGAAATTATCTTTTTTGTTTCCACGAAGGATGCGGTCTTCAGCAATAAGCGCTTTCCAGCAATCGTAACTTTCCTGGTCAAAGGCCAGATTTTCTTTTGCATCACCTTCAAAAACGGTAACGTACAATCGGTCTTTTGGCAACTTGTAAATTTCAGTCAGCAGTTCCCAACTCCAGGAAATAGCTTCCTTTTTAAAATAATCTCCGAAGGACCAGTTCCCAAGCATCTCGAACATGGTGTGATGGTAAGTATCAATACCAACTTCTTCGAGATCATTGTGTTTGCCCGAAACACGAAGACACTTTTGAGTATTGGCAATTCGTTTGTACTTTACAGGACTGTTGCCAAGGAACATGTCTTTGAACTGATTCATTCCCGCATTTGTAAACATCAGGGTGGGGTCGTTTTTAACAACCATAGGTGCGGATGGGACAATCTGGTGTCCCTTACTGCGGAAAAATTCCAGAAATGCGGTTCTGATCTCAGCGGAAGTCATCATTGGAGTATTGTGATAAATGCCTCAAGGGCTTATATTTGCATGAAATTTATAATCCT
>CAYMMN010000459.1:0-2779 GCA_964391495.1 uncultured Flavobacteriales bacterium
GTTAGTTGTTAGTACATCCTTAGTATACTCACCCCATAATTTATATTGTATTTAAAACTTACACTTACACTTACACTTACACTTACACTTACTCTAACACTTTAAACCTCAAACCTCAAACCTCAAACCTCAAACCCGGAACCCGAAACTCAGAACCCGAAACTCAAATCCAAAACAACACAAAAAATGCATCATCATTTCCTAATCCACAAACCCTACGGCTACCTCAGTCAATTCGTTTGTGAATTGCCGAAAAAAAAATTACTTGGTGAATTGTATGATTTTCCGGAGGGGACTATGGCGATTGGTAGATTGGATGAAGAAAGTGAAGGCTTATTGTTGTTGACAACGAATGGAATTACCAGTGAAAGAGTCAGAAGTAAAAAGGTAGAAAAAGAATATTTTGCCCAGCTCGATGGAGATATTACTCAGGATGCAATTGAGCAATTAAAACTAGGAGTAGAGATTGGGATCAGAGATGTGAAATATCAAACCCTGCCTTGCAAAGTTTACAGATTGGAAAACAGTCCGGATTTCCCTCCCAGAACTAGAAAAATCAGGGATGACCGACATGGCCCGACCTCCTGGGTTTCAATTACAATTTCTGAAGGAAAATATCGCCAGATACGTAAGATGACTGCTGCGGTAGGTTATCCAACTCTTCGTTTGTTTAGAATTCGAATTGGTACGATTTTTTTAAGTGGCTTAAAGGCTGGTGAAGTGAGAGAAGTTGATGAGCAATTTATCGAAACGGGTATTTTATCAATGAACTGAACGTATTGTCCTATATTTTTGAAAAATAATCATCATTGTAAAATTATTTAGAGCTCAGAGAGCACACCGTTCAGGCTCAATCCTTTTTTTTGGCATTTGTTCACAGGTAAAAACAATCAATTTGCCGGAAATTGGTAAATGTTATCTTCCTGACACTTACATTTGGGCTGACTCGTGAAGCTAAATATCCGTAAAATAATTTCTCATGCATTGATCTGGGCGGCTCTGATCAGTTTGCATTCTATTTATTTTCCAAAACTGGTAAGACCTGCAGGACCGCCTCCTTATCGGATGGAAGAATTGCGACAAGAACAAATCGGGGAGGAGTTGCCGGTTCCTTCACCACCACCGGCAATTGTTGTTGCGATTCTGTATTTGTCTCTTGTAACTTTTTACTACCTGAATTCATTGGTGCTTATTCCCAAATTATTATCAAGACAAAAGCGATGGGAGTATGCTTTGAGTGTTTTGGGATGTGTAGTCGTTTTCCTGGCATTGACTATTGTGCCAATTTTAATTATGCACCCGGAATTACCAATCAACAGAGGGATGGTAATTTCGAGCATTCTTTTAATTTCATTGGTTTTTATTGCGAGTGGCATTGGACAAATTATTGACTTATGGTTCTTGTCTGAAAAGCGCAGTAAAGAAATTGAATATGAAAAACAATTGAACGAATTATCATTACTGAAATCTCAGATTAACCCGCATTTTTTATTCAATACACTCAACACCATTTATTCTTTGGCTTCCAAAAAATCTGATCAGACTCCGGAAGCAGTATTAAAGCTGTCGGAAATGATGCGCTATGTAATGAGCGATGCAAAGCAGGATTTGGTTTCGGTTGAAAAAGAAATCGAGTATATCAATCGTTTCGTTGATTTGCAAAAAATGAGATTGACAGATCGGGTAACAGTTGTATATACGGTAATTGGAAATACTACAGGTAAAAGCATTGCTCCATTGATATTGATTCCTTTTATTGAAAATGCTTTTAAATATGGTGTTTCTACACACGATAATTCTACAATTTCGATTACGATTTCAATTGAGGAGCACAAGATTGTATTGGTCACTACAAATCGAATCTTCGATTACAGCAACATTCTTACGGAATCTACAGGTATAGGAGTTGCCAATACAAAAAAGAGGCTTCAATTGTTATATCCCGGAAGGCACAAATTAATGATTGATGATTCTAATGCTAATTTTGTAGTTCAACTTGAATTGATCTGATATGCTCCGCTGTATCATTGTAGACGATGAACCATTTGCTGTTGAACTGATAGAATCATTTGTCAGTCAGATTCCTTTTCTAAAATTAGTAGGGACTTTTAATGACGCGATTAATGCTTCCGAGTACCTTCATAAATCAGAAGTGGACCTGGTATTTTTGGATATTCAGATGCCACACATCAATGGAATTCAGTTGTTGCAATCTCTGGAGAATCCTCCCTGGATAATTTTTACCACTGCATTTGACAAATATGCTGTGCAGGGTTTTGAATTGAATGTCGTGGATTACCTCCTCAAACCATTTGGCTTTGACCGTTTTCAAAAGGCGGTGAACAAGGCGCATCAATTGTATAAATTAAAAAATCCCGAAGAACAGGATGAGTTATTTATTTTTGTGAAATCGGATTACCAGATGATAAAAGTGAACATCAGCAGTATCTTGTTCATTGAAGGTTGGGATGATTACATTAAGATTTACTGCGGAGAAACGCCGGTCAGAACCCTGATGAGTCTCAAATCAATCCTTGAATTGCTCCCTCAGGAGGATTTTATGCGGGTACACAGAAGTTATATCGTTCCATTGAAAAGAATAGAAAGTATCCGCAATAAAATTATTCGAATTGGCGGTAAAGAAATTCCTGTAGGGGCTACCTATGTTTCTGCAGTACATGATTTTCTTGCTAAAAATATCAAGCATTAACAGAATCACAGTAAATGAACGATTTTTCTCTGATGTGATATTCCTTATCAAATAGTCTTTTTTTTGTAT
>CAYMMN010000460.1:0-2776 GCA_964391495.1 uncultured Flavobacteriales bacterium
CGCAATCCCCCCGAGCACTACAATCAAAGGCATACCGGTGGTTTGATAAGGTGTCATAGAGATCGCGGCATCGGAAAATATTTTCGCGTTGGTGAGGTGATTGGCATTCGCCCAGCTGATCAAAGATGAACATGGCGTGTCACCATAATCATCTGTCAGGTAAAACCGAACCCTGTCTGGCTGAGATGTGTTGTAGCTTTGAACCACATTGTATGTAGTCATTGATGGTGCAACACAATTAATACACGGCATTACCCAACATAACACAATTACTTTTCCGGAATTCAATTCAGCAAACAAATCATGACTGCTTCCTGAACAATCGGTGCTGATGAAATTGGCAGGAGTTTGTGAAAATGTGTTGGATGTAATCACAATAAACAAGAGGGAATACAGGAGCTTTTTCATCTTTGTCTTGGTTCTGGTTATCAGCTTTCCCGGGAAAGAATTCTCCCAAAAAACAATATTAACCTATTGGAAATGACCAACACATGACGATAGTCATCCCTTAGGAATGACATTCCCGCCCACCCTGAAAAATGCTTTAATCGGGCGCTTTTTTAAAAAATATTTTAAAGGCAAATGTTAATTCGAAGCGGAGAAAAAAGGAACAAGACCCGGTAATGAGGAGGACCGGATTTTATTCTCACAAATTTTGATGCCCATTCCCTATTTCAAAACCTTGCGAACTGTCGCTGCATTTTGAGTCTTTACTTGAACAAAATATACACCATGCGGAAGATGCGATGTCGATAGTTTTATTTCTTGATTAAATTTTTCAAAGAAGATTTCTTTCCCGCAGATATCAATAAGCGACAGGTCCGCGTTTTCGTTTTTGAAATCAGAAGAATTACAATTCACTACCAATTCGTTGTTGAATGGATTTGGAAACACTTCCAGTTCTCTTGCCGTTGGATTGTTTTCATCAATCGCTGTATTTATACCTTCGCAATATTTGATGATCCAGTAATCACCGCTGTGATTCCAGGCGTCTTCAGTTTTATCGCCACCGGCAACTTCATTATCACCGGAGACAACGAGATAACATTTGTTGTCTCCAAGCTCCATGGCAAATGCATTTTCATTATGGCCCATGGTGTATACTGTTTTTTCCCATTGCAAAGTTCCGATCGAATCAATCTTTAAAATCCAGGGCTGCTCAACACCGAGGTTGTTGTTGCTTTTATCACCACTTGCGTTTGAATACGATGTCGCGCCGAGAAGATAGCCTCCATCTGTCGACACACGAATGCTTGAAAACTCATCTTCATTTCCGGAGCCACCGAAATCTTTATCCCATAATATGTTTCCGCTTGTATCGACCTTGATAATCCACAGATCGTATCCGCCTTTGCTCGGCTGTGTTTTATCTCCGCTAACGCCTGCTACTGACCAGCCTGCGAGAAGATATTTTCCATCCTGTCCTCTTTCCATCGTCTGGAAATAATCATCCTGTGTGCTGCCATAATCTTTATCCCATAAAATATTTCCTGAAGCATCAATACGCACAATCCAGTAATCCAAAAAACCGCGACTGATGGTGCTTTTGTTTCCACTGATTCCCGAACGACTTTGTCCGCTGAGGATATAACCCTGGTTTCCGATTTCTTTTACCGTATAAAATCGTTCGTATTCAGAACCTCCGTAAACCATGTCCCATTGCTTGATACCAAGGCTGTCGGTTTTGATCACCCAGAAATCTCCGATACCAAAATGTCCCTGCGTTTTATCGCCACTCACACCGGAGCGCGAATCTCCGCATAGTAAATAACCACCGTCGCGTGTTTGGATCACTGTTCGTAATTCATCATCATCAGAACCGCCGAAGTCTTTGTCCCATTGAATATTTCCATTTACATCCACCTTCACAATCCAGTAATCAATTCCTCCGCGCGTAGGCTGAGTTTTGTCGCCGCTGACAGGAGAATCAGATCCGCCACCAAGTATATAGCCACCGTCAGATGTTGGAGCGATAGACACAAAATGATCGTCGTCGTCTCCGCCAATATCTTTCTCCCAAACTTTGTGACCACCGGTATCAACTTTCACGATCCAGTAATCGAAAGCACCTATTCCGTGTATGTGTGTAGTCTTGTCACCTGAGCTGTCAGAGGCTGTTTTTCCCGCGAGAATATATCCGTGATTGGATGCCGGACAAAAACCCATAAGATAATCGCCACCGGTTCCTCCGTAGCGATGATCCCAGACACGCGCCCATGACAATTGAGCAAAACTGACGTTTTGTTGAATTAATAAAAATAAGAGAGTGATTTTCCAGGAGGTTTTCATGTGTCTTTGTTTTTAAAACAATGCTCTGCTTGCGTGCGGAGATTTGACCGTAATTATTCTGAATTTCCGGAATGCCCCCTGGCCATTCCGCGGTTTGAAATCAGATGAATAAAGATAAAGAAATTTATTTCAAAGAATCAAATATAAAATTTGAAAAATCATTCATTGGATACGTTCCATCAGCAATGAAAATGATGATTTACCTCAAAATCCGGATGTTTATTTCAGCTTCCACTTCTCGGCCAACTCGGCATTGAACCCGTCTTTATCCTTAGGATTTGGGTTCCCCTTGCCTTTGGTAATCAGGTCGAACAGGCTTTTTTTAATGTATCCGTTCCAGGCATCATTGCATACAGGATAACATTCGTTTTCCGGTACAAGACCTTCGTGTGTGAAACGCACTACTGTATTGTTTCCCTCTTTTGTCAGTTCAAATATCAACTTTGTATTGATCCACTCTGTTTTATCCTCAACAAAATTAAATTCG
>CAYMMN010000461.1:0-2770 GCA_964391495.1 uncultured Flavobacteriales bacterium
TTCCTATTGTTCCTTTTCCGGGAATAGGGGCAATGATCCGGATCCCTAAAGCTGAAAGACTCAAGGCAATGTCATCTTCCAGGTTTTTAATCTTTGAAATCCTCACACCTGCCTGGGGAACAATTTCAAACAAGGTTACCGTGGGTCCAATCGTTGCTTTGATTTTTTCGATTGAAATATTGTAATGACTGAGCGTTTCTACAATCCTGTTTTTATTCGCTTCCAGTTCTTCCTTGTTTACTTCAATCTTCTTGTCTCCGTAATTCTCCAGCAACTCAAGTGTAGGAAACTTGTAAGAAGACAAATCAAGTGTAGGATCATAGTCTCCTTGTGCGTGTGGGAGTTCAATGTCATCATCAAGCACGGCAGCTTCTTCTGTGACAGCGGCAACTTCCATGGGGACTTCATCTTCTGTGGCCAGGAGGGAAGCTATTTCCAGTGAAAGATCCGGATCTTCTTCCTCTTCTTCCATTACTTCCTCTTCTTCCTGCTCATCTTCGAGAGACAAATCAATCGCATTTTCTTCCGTTGTTTCTTCTTCTTCCTCTTCTTCTTCGTCTTCTTCCTCATCCACTCCAAGATCCAGTTCGACGGTTCTTGAGGAATCCTCTTTCTTCAAAATGTTCATGACAGGAAGGGGAGAGGCTGCAACCGTTTCTTCAACACTTCCTTCTTCAGCCAGGATTTCAGTTTCTGGTTTTTTACGAAAGGAAATATTGTAGGCCGCTACGAGGAAACCGGTAAAGGTGAATACAAGTAAAGCCCCGGTTCCTATAAAACCGACCATTGAATTCAATGTCTGGCTCATTTGATATCCATATCCACCGGCGAGAATCAACATATCCGGATTGTTGTGAAAAATATATCCAAAGAAAGTAGAGAGCCAGATGGTTGTGAATAAAGAAAATTTCAATGATTTGATAATCGGGAGGAGAGCAACATCCCAGAGGATTTTCACTCCTGCAAGTGTGAGTAGAAAGGGAATAAAAAATGCACAGATACCAAACCAGTGGTTTTGAAAATGCAAAGCAGTCACTGCACCAAGCTTCCCCAGCCAGTTTTCTACTGAAATATCACCACGGGTGAAAAGCTCCCAGATTGAATTAACACCAGCAATTGCCTGATCTTCTTTCCAGGTGAACAGGTTTGACACAAAAGCGATCACCAGAAAAAAGGCAAGCAGCAAGAGGGTCATTCCAAAAATCTTATGGGTCCTTTCATCACCCAAAAAATTCCGTATTGCATGGATTCTTGCCCTAAATCCTGCGTTTTTATTACTCTTTCTGACTCTTTCCCTTTTCGGACTGGCCTCTTCTGTCGCCTCATTCTTTAGCCTGTTCGCCATGAACTACCTGATTTTATTAAGTTTTTAAAATTAGAAGGTCTTAAAACGCAAGAGCCGTGCGCCTTTCAAAAGATATGAACAAGGTTTTCAAGACGAAGCCCCTAATATTTAACCACTTTTACCTGAAATTATTGTACTCCGGAGAGCTATCGGGATTAGAATCGTAATTTTTCAATAATGTTAATTTCTCATCCCAAAATTCCGTGAACTGACTTTTTTCATACATGAAAAAGGGATATATTTGCTATATATTGGATCTTCCTAAAAACCAAAACATGAAAAAAATTACTCAATTCGCTTTGCTGGCATTTCTCCTGATCTCGACATCTAACTTTTTGCAGGCTCAGGAAAATGGCCGATTGGTTGGTCAGGGTAAAATCGTATTTGAAATTTCTTACCCGAATTCTCAATTAGATCAGCAGACCCTTGCCATGATGCCTACGGAATCTGTACTTTATTTCAAAGGCAATATGAGCCGTTCCGAAATACAGATGGGTATTGGCTCAACAGCAATCATATCGGATCATAAATTGGGCGAAACGATTACCCTGATGGATATGCTCGGAAATAAATCTGCTATCAAGTCGACAAAACTTGATGCTGAAGCAGAACGTAGTTCAAATAATAAACCAACCGTTGAGTTAAAATCCGATACCAAAGTAATCGCCGGTTACAATTGCAAAAAAGCTGTGGTTTCTACAACAGGTAGGAATGGCGGAATGTCTTTTGATGTATGGTACACTACTGAACTGATGGCAAAAAATTCATTCCAATCAGAAATTGAAGGCATCGATGGGTTTATGATGGAGTTTCAGACTGAACAAAATGGTATGAACATGAAAATGACTGCTAAAAGCTTTGAAGAAATGCAAGTGGATGATTCAAAATTCATGGTACCAGACAGCTATACTGTTATGACTAAAGAGCAATTTCAACAAATGCACAAGGGCGGAAAATAAGGCTCTTGTATTAGGTTTAAAAAAGGCTTGCCAAATTGGCGAGCCTTTTTTCATTATATGCGGTTCTTTACACAAATCTGATTTTGTATCTTCACCCCATGTTGCAACAATTAATCGTCCAGAACTACGCGTTAATAGATTCATTGGAACTGGATCTAAACAAAGGTCTGAATATTATTACCGGAGAAACCGGAGCAGGTAAATCCATTCTTCTTGGAGCACTGTCTCTCATCCTTGGACAAAGAGCCGATTCATCAGCTCTCCTGGATAAGAATAGAAAGTGTATCGTAGAAGGTGAATTTAGTTTTCACAAAAACGATACTGCTATTCTCCGTTTTTTTGAAACCGAAGAACTCGACCTGGATCATGGAATTCTGATCCGAAGAGAAATTAGTCCTGAAGGAAAATCCAGAGCCTTTATAAACGATACTCCTGTAAATCTGCAGCAATTAAAAGAACTTGGCGG
>CAYMMN010000462.1:0-2756 GCA_964391495.1 uncultured Flavobacteriales bacterium
ATTCTTTTCCAGCAGTCGTTTACGCCAATGCAGGAACTTATGATGTTACTTTAACTTCATCCAATTCCGCCGGTACAAGTTCGTATACACGCACCGCATACATTCGAGTTTCCGGAGCGCCATCTTTGAACATTCCGTATTCGGATGGTTTTGAAGTAGCAACTACCTTCCCTGGAACAGATGGCTATCTCTACAATCCGGATAATTCGACTACATGGACGCGTGTTACCACTGCAGCCAGTTCAGGAACCGCTTCCATTCGTATTAATAATTACACAAATACCAGTGGTGCAACTGATCAGTGGGTGATGCCGGCTTTCGATTTCTCGAACGTTACCTTACCGAGCATGACATTCAAAGTTGCCAATGCTCAACGAAACAGTTCTTCAACGGATGAATTGCGTGTTGCCGGGTCGAACAACTGCGGACGTACATGGAATTATCGTTATACAAAATCCGGAACAAGTTTGTCTACCGCAGGTATCGTGAGCACTTCTTTCACACCAAATGCGAATCAGTGGAGACAGGAGACCGTCAATCTGAATCCATTCGCTTTAAAACCAAATGTGCGTATCATGTTTGAAAATAACAGTGATCGTGGCAACAACACGTATATCGATGAAATAAATATCGTGGGTACACTTGTAGGCGTTGACGAAGTGGAGGAAATTGAATTGGGATTCGCCTTGTATCCCAATCCAAGTGCGGGAAATACCACCGTTCAGTTTTTACTGAATCAGGGACAAGACGTTCAACTCAATATTCTGGATGTAACCGGAAGATTGGTGACGAATATCCTGAATGAAAACCTGAATGCGGGTTTACATGAATTCAAGATTCCGGAGCAACTTGCAGGTATTTATTTTGTTGATCTTGTTGCAGGCGGAAAAAGACATGTCCGTAAGCTGGTGATTTCAGAATAAACCAGATTTTTATGCATTAAAAAAAAGCCTTCTGAAATCAGGAGGCTTTTTTTAATAGAAATAGGGATTTTAGCTACAAGTAAATCGTGAAAAAACAAGAAAAGACAAGCTTTTAGACCCTAAGGAAATTGAAAATATCACTATATTTGAAATCTCCGGTTTCCATCTGAAACCGTCGTCACTAATCACCCAAAATTTATCATCAATCATGAAAAAATCACTCCTTGCATTTGTATTGTCCCTCACGATCGGCTGGGCTGCAAACGGGCAAGAAAGAAAAACCTGCGCCACGAACGAGGTTTACCAGGAAGCAATTCGCAACCATCCGGAAATTCTGTTACAGCAGCAGGAATTAGAACAATTTACAGCACACTACACACAAGCTCACCAACATGAAAGAAATGCAGGTGGACCTATTGCTTATGTAATTCCTGTTGTTTTTCACATTGTCCACAATTATGGCCCGGAGAATATCTCCGATGCACAAGTGTACGATGCAATTCGTGTAATGAATGAGGATTACAGCAAACGAAATGCTGATACTGCGGCTATTGTTCCATCCTTTCAAGGTATCGCAGCAAACTGCCAAATTGAATTCCGACTTGCGAATATTGACCCACAGGGAAATTGCACCAATGGTATCGACCGTGTTGTTTCCGCGCTGACAAACAACGCAGATGATAACGCGAAATTAAATCCTTGGCCCTACCAGAATTACCTCAATATTTGGGTAATCAATACTTTTTCTTCTGCACATTCTGGAGCAGCTGCCTACGCTTACTACCCAGGCGCAGCATTTCCTGCTAATAAAGACGGGATCATTTCCCTCTATTCGTATGTTGGAAGTATTGGTGCGAGCAATCCATTTAATGCACGCACACTTACCCACGAAGCCGGACACTGTCTAAATCTTGCGCACGTTTGGGGCAGTACCAACCAGCCAGGAGTTGCCTGTGGTGATGATGGCGTTACAGATACACCGGAAACTATGGGCTGGACATCCTGTAATTTAACCGGATCTATCTGCAATCCTCCGATTATTGAAAACGTTCAGAATTACATGGAATATTCTTTCTGCGAAAATATGTTCACAGAAGGACAGAAGACCCGGATGCATGCTGCTCTGAACTCTTCTGTTGGTTCTAGAAATAATCTTTGGTCATTATCTAATCTGGCAGCTACCGGAACTGATGGCTCTCCGATTCAAACCTGTATTCCTATTACTGACTTTGAAGCAGACAATCTGACTATTTGCGCCGGAGCTACCGTTAACTTCCATGATTTGTGCTGGAATGGTGACCCCACATCCTGGTCATGGGATTTCCCTGGAGGGACTCCTTCTACTTCCACAGATTCTTTCCCGGCTGTTGTTTACAACTCAGCTGGAACATACGATGTAACGCTTACTGTTTCCAATTCCGCTGGTACAAGTTCTTACACACGCAGCGCTTATATCCGCGTATCGGGAGCACCTACAGATACTATTCCATACACTGAAAGTTTTGAAACAACAACAGTATTCCCCGGAACAGATGGTTACATCTATAATCCTGATAACGGTACTACATGGACAAGAGTAACTACGGCGGCAAGTGCCGGTTCAGCTTCTATTCGAATTAATAATTACACCAATACAAGCGGAGCAGTAGATCAGTGGGTGATGCCGGCCATTGATTTCTCAAATGTTACATTGCCAAGTATGACTTTTAAAGTTGCGAATGCTCAACGAACAAGTTCATCTACCGATGAATTAAGAGTAGCAGGTTCTAACAATTGTGGAAGAACATGGAATTATCGTTATACAAAATCAGGAGCAAGCCTTTCAACTGCAGG
>CAYMMN010000463.1:0-2735 GCA_964391495.1 uncultured Flavobacteriales bacterium
ATAATTATTACTACTACTACTAACAACTAAAATCTAACACCTAAAATCTAACACCTAAACACGCCTCTTCATCAAATAATCCTCATCTTCCGCGTCGCCGAGTTTGAACATTTTTGAGCCGAAGATTTCGAAGTCGTAGCGTTTGTAAAAATTGATGGCTTTGTGATTATCGATGTTCACACCGAGCCAGATCCATTTGTTCTTTTCTTCGATAGCAATGCGCAGGCATTCATCCATCAGTGCTATTCCGGCCTGTTGTTTTTGAAATTTCTGATAGATATAAATACGCTCAACTTCTATTACCTGTTCGCCATTAAATTCATCATAGGTACGATCACGGCGCATCTTGGCGTAGCCTGCTGGTTCATCATCTGAAAAAACAAAAAGAAAAGTGTTTACAGGAGTATTTAACAAATCCTTTTTTATTTTTTTTTCATTGAAAGCATCCGCAAGATAAACCCGCATGTCTTCTTCAGTATTATAATCTTTCCAGGTTTCATAAAATGTTTCCCTGCCCAAACGGGCGAGCAATTCAAATTCATTCGGCAATACCGGTCGGACGCGAAGCTGCATACTATAAGTTTATGCCCTAAAAATACAGAAAACATGTAGAATTCATCCTCCGTTCAGGTATTCCATTAATTTTGCGAAACAAATTCGAATGTGATTATGAAAAAAATCTTCTTTACTCTCTTATTTATCGCACCATTCCTGGCCGGTGCTCAGCAAAGTCCTAAAGCTGTTAGTCCTATTCTCAAAGCGGAAAAAACTGAAAACAAGGCGGATACCATCATCACAAAGGATCCATCCGATCCTTCACGTGAGTACATAGTGATTCTGAATTTCAAAGGAATCATGACTGAACAGGGTACAAAAGTGAATGGCAGAAAGCACGGTGTTTGGCGTGAATATGCTAATGGTAATGGAATTCTTTCCAAAGTGACGGAATACAACATGGGCAGAAAGAACGGAGCTTGTCTGACCCTCTCGGTGATTGGCCAGGTGACGGTTGACGAAACATATGTTAACGATACTTTGCAAGGGAAAAGAACCGTTTACCAAAGTAACGGTCGCATCAAAAATTCAGAAAACTACCTGAACGGATTACTGACCGGTGAAAGAAAAAGTTATTACGACGATACAAAAATACAGGAAGAAGCTCTTTACAAAAACGGTGTGCGTGATGGTCTGAGCAAATGGTACAAACAAAACGGAAAACCTTCTCTTGAATACAATTATAAAAACGGAAACCTCGAAGGTCAGGCAAGAGAATATGATGATAATGGCGCTTTGCTCAGAGAAGGAATGTACACTGGAAATAATGAAGAAGGCGAATGGAAGGTTTACAAAGACTCAGCTGTTGTTAAAAAGGTTATTTATAAATCAGGACAGATTATCAGAGAGGTTCCGTTGAAGAAGTAAATCATGGATTATTCATCGAATGATAAGTGGCCACTCCATGTGCCATTTGCCCTCCATTTAAGTTATAATCAGTAAATTGAACAGCTAAAGTGTTATTATCCCATGAAATTAAATTTATTTTCCTTCGCCCTCCATAAATAAGTGTAGCATCTATTGTGATAGTATTTAAAATAGTATCGCAAGAAAAGATATATGGATCAAGGTTTGATTGACCATCACAAAAGTTGTATTCAACTTTTCCACTCGTAAAGAAATTGATATAACCTGTATAGGGTTCTCCACAATCATAAAATGGATATAGAATTCCTTGAGTATAATCTAACCATGTTGTATCATTGCTAATTCCCCATTTCTTAAAAGACCCGCCGGTCAACACACATAACAAGTTTGGTATATTATCACAATTTGTTTTCGGTACCAGACGGATAATTGAAGGTTGGGAATGAAATCTCCAGGAATTGCTGAGCATATCATTATAGGAATTGGATGTGACTCCTTTTGTATTGCTCCAATTCTTTTCCTGATCCTGAATGGTACCAGGATATCCGGTCCCATGGCTATTGTAAACACGAGCCTGTGTTCCGCTACCGGCGGCGAGGCCAATATGATGGTCACCTCCATTTAACCAAACCAAAAAATCTCCAGGTTGCACTTCATTCGCTTGTAATGGCCCCATGTTGACCAGTTCCAAAGAGTCGTAATCACTCTGTTGCAATGCTTCACTCAAAGTTTGCTCAAATGTCGTTACTGAAAAATCTGAAACTGCAATCCCGGATTGTCTGAGTATATTGAACATGAATCCACTGCAATCCAACCCATAATATTGATAGGATTTATGTAATTCGTTTCCAGATGGTGGTTGTTTTCTAGTGGTATAATCTCTGGAACCGTAACTGTACCCTACTCCATAATGAAATGGCTCAGCTTCATTGTGGAAATCTGAAAGATGCTTGCTGGATATATTCCATGCTGAAGAAATCAATTTAGCAATCAATTGATTTTTCTGATCATAGGCGGATAGTTGAGTTGAATTCTGAAATGACCTCCAACTTCCGAGAGAATCGTTCCAGGAAGGAATGACCGAATCAATCCAGGACTGCATTGGAAATCCACTGTATGTATAAAAACTGTCCAAGGTCGAAGGCTCAGATAGATGATTTAAAGTCAATTCAGAATCAAGTTGAACCGAAAGTTCATCAGCTATAGGATCCGGATTTGATTTCGGTATTTCTGAATCAGTATCTTGATTTTTCTTACACGAAAATATCAACATTACAATTGATAAAAATGTTATAGAAAACTTTTTCATCCAT
>CAYMMN010000464.1:0-2735 GCA_964391495.1 uncultured Flavobacteriales bacterium
ATTTGTACACGTAACTGGTCTGAAAGAAGAAATTCGTGAAAATGACGAAGTAGTATTCGACCTCCAGGAAGGTAAAAAAGGTTTAAATGCTGTGAACGTACGCCTCGCGTGATTTCATTCGTTATACTTTACCGGAAAAGCCTCTCGAACTTCGAGGGGCTTTTTTCATTTCCTACCTTTGTATCCAGCTTTTTTCTGATGAATATTCTCACGATCGATCTCGAAGACTGGTTCCACATCCTGGATCATCCGGCGACCGAAAGGCCTGAACAATGGTCAGGGTTCGAGTCGAGACTGGAAGGAAATGTAGATCGTTTGCTGGATTTGCTCGAAGAACACCAACAACAGGCAACCTGGTTTTGCCTCGGCTGGATCGCGAAGCAATATCCCGCCATTGTAAAAAAAGTTGCCGCGAAACACGAGATTGCCTGTCATTCGGATGTGCATCAGCTGGTGTATACCCAAACACCATCTGCTTTCAAAGAAGATACACTCACTGTGATGAAACGACTGGAAGATCTTTGCGGAAAGAAAATGAACGCTTACCGTGCATCAGGATTTTCAATCACTGAAGAGACTTCCTGGGCATTTGAAATCCTGAAAGAATGCGGAATCACAGTGGATTGTTCTGTTTTTCCGGCAAGCCGTAATCATGGTGGGTTTCAGAAATTCGGAACTGCGCAGCCATGCCGAATTTCAGTTGGCGGTACTTTTCTAAAGGAATTCCCGCTGAACACGGTGCGTTTGATGGGGAAAGAAATCGTTTTCTCCGGAGGAGGATATTTCCGTGCATTGCCTTATGCATACATTCATTCGCAAATGAAAAAGTCGGAATACGTGATGACTTATTTTCATCCGCGTGATTTTGACCCTCAGCAACCTGTCCTCCAGACATTACCATTAAAAAGAAAGCTGATGTCGTATGTTGGTCTGAAAGGAGCTTTGCCAAAGTTTAAGAAACTTTTGAGCGATCATTCTTTTGTTGATGTGAGAACAGCGGAACAGCAAGTTAAATGGGATAATACGCCGGTTGTTTATTTGTGATTTGAATTTGCAGTGAATTATTTAGGTAGTGAACTAAATTGCTTTTTAATTTTAACACAGAGGTGCGCGGAGTACACACAGAGTTTCACTGAGGAGATTCAACCCTTAACAATCTGTGTTACTCTGTGTGTACTCGGCGTACCTCTGTGTCAAAAAAATAATTATCAAATAACTCCATATTCTTCTGTTTGCATTAGGATTTGTATATTTGAACAAACCCGCACAGAAGTTTCTCTATTAATTTCAGCAAGCAATTTTTTATGAAAATATCCTTACGGTTCTTCATCCTCTTGCTCCTTTTCGCAAATCATCTCTTTGCCCAGGAATTTTTATTTCCACTCAACCGTGACATGAATACCCGTATTGGTGCTATTCTCAACAAGGATACAAGCGGACTTCATACCAGCATTCAACCCATGATTGTACCGGAATTGAATGCCATTGCATCCCTGGATACAGTCCTTGCCGCTGATCTGAAAGATTGCAAATTCTACAAAACATGGGTAGGAAGAAAACTCCGCAAGGAACATTTTCTTGCTGTCGATGCCGATGATATCAAATTATCTGTTGATCCTGTTTTCAATGTGCAGTTGGGTCGTGATCAGAAAAATGATCGCAATGTATTTGTAAATACACGCGGCGTTTTGGTGATGGGGAATATGCAGGACAAGTTTTATTTCTATTCCGGGTTCCATGAAAACCAGGCAAGATATCTGAGCTATGTTGATAGTCTGGTGCGAAAGGATTCTATTGTACCCGGACAAGGCAAAGTGAAATTTCTCGCGAACGAATCATTTGATTTCAGCCAGGCGACCGGTGGGTTGGGTTATAGGGCGGGTAAACATTTTGATTTTCTCCTTGCAAACGACAAGAATTTTATCGGCGATGGGTATCGTTCTTTGCTGCTTTCGGATAATACGTATAGCTATCCTTTCCTGCGTATACACATGAGCTTCTGGAAATTCAGATATTCGGTGTATTACATGGTTTTGCAAAATATGCGTGGTGGGTATGATGAGAACATCGGCTATACCAAAAAATATTCAACCATGCATTATCTCGATGTCAATATCGGGAAAAAGAATTCGCTTACTGTGGGAATCTTTGAAGCGGTGATGTGGAAACCTGCTGCGTCCAGAGGATACGAATTGCATTATCTGAATCCGATTATTTTCCTTCGTCCGGTTGAAAATTCCGTGGGCTCACCCGACAATGCCTTACTGGGAACCAACATCCGCTGGAAGTTGAATTCAAGAAATACGCTTTACGGACAGCTCATGCTGGATGAATTACTGCTGGATGAAGTACGTGCAGGCAAAGGCTGGTGGGGAAACAAACAGGCATTTCAACTGGGCTACAAAAGCTGGAACCTTTTTGGTTTGAAACACCTGAACATTCAAACGGAATTTAATTTCGTAAGACCGTTTACGTATGCGCATCGCAGCAATTCGCAGAATTATTCCAACGCCAACCAGGCTCTCGCGCATCCATTGGGATCGGATTTTGTTGAATCAGTTTCCTTTATCAATTACCGCTGGAAAAATATTTTCGCTGAGATCAAAGTTCAATATGCAAAAATGGGTAGAGATACCGGTTCGGTAAATCTTGGTAACGATATTTTTAAACCCTATGATACACGAAAGAATGAGTATGGTAACAGGATGTTCCAGGGTTTAAGCAGCACTCTGAAC
>CAYMMN010000465.1:0-2731 GCA_964391495.1 uncultured Flavobacteriales bacterium
ACTGGCCTGACTGGTACCTGTGCAATTGTTTGCATCTGTAACCGTAACTGTATAATTCCCCGCGACCAATCCTGTGACTGTCGCGAGTGTAGAATTTCCCGGGAACCAATGATAGGTGTAAGCACCTGTTCCTCCGCTTACATTCACGGAAACGCTTCCTGTAGCGGATCCAAAGCAGGTTACCGGCTGCGATCCTGCTGTAGCACTAATTGCGGAAGGTTCAGTCAATGTCAGAGTAGCAGTAGTGGTACATCCTGCAAGGTCTGTTGCTGTAACTGTATATACTCCGGCCTGGAGCTGAGATGCGGTTGAAGCACTGCCACCGGTCGGTGACCATGAATAAGTATAAGGAGCTGTTCCACCACCGATAGTAGCTGTGCCTGTTCCATTACTTCCCTGAAAGCAGGAAGGATTTGTGCCTGACAAACTCGCTGTTAACGGAGCAGGTTGTGTTATGGTGAAGTCAATTCTGTCTTCACACCCTACAGCATCCGTCACCGTTGCTTCATACACACCGGGTGCCAAACCTGTCGCAGTACTTTGATTGCCACCGGAAGGAGACCATGCATACGTATATGGAGGATTTCCGCCTGTCACCAATACACTCGCACTGCCGTTTGCAGCTCCGTTACAGGTAACATTATTCAAACTTCCCTGCGACACCACAGGAGCAACAGGATTGCTGATAAAAACATCAGCGGAATCTTTACATCCACGTGAATCCGTAACCACTACTCGTATTGTTCCCGCGCACAATCCTGTGACAGTTGAAGTTGTTTGTCCGTCTGCCCACGCATATGTGTACGGAGGTGTTCCTCCTCCACCGGTCGCGGTTGCAGACGCGTTGCATCCATTTCCGCTGCAACTTGCAGATGTAGCGGAAGTATTGACTGTAACCGGTGTTGGTTCAGTGATCGTCACGATAGTTGTTCTTCTGCAGCCGACTGCATCTTCAAGAGTGACTTCATAAGGTCCCGGACATAAAAGCGAAATAGTATCTTTTATAACTCCTGTATCCCAGGAAAATGTTTTCTGATATGGACTCACACCTGATGCCCAGGCAACGCCATCACAAGCATTGATGCAGGATACATTTTGTTGTCCGGCTGAAACAGAACAATTGCAATGACCCGGAATATTATTATCCATCCAGGTCAATCTTGTATTCACCCAGTTTTTCAGATTCTGTATTTCACCTGCATATGTGGTTGGATATGGAGAAGGATTTGGCCATACATATGTTCCAAGAATCGGCCATACGGTAAAGTTCCAGTCTTTACTTTCATTCAGAACATTCGCGATAGAGTCGATGATGGAATAGATATGTTGTTTGTCCAGGACAGTGCTTCTCAGATTTTGCCAGCGGCATTTCAACTGATTGGTATAGTTGGAATCCTGCATCATGCGTTGCCACCAGAACGGAGGCTGATAACCATCGCTGGTGCAGGAGAACTGGTAAGCCCATCCGGTGGTATCATCACCACCACAATAATTCGCATTACCAAATGCGATATCATAATCCCAGACAGGACCTGTCTTTAAAGTTTTCTCACGGTCTTTATACAGGTAAGTACTGATTCTGTAACCATCTACATTTTTACTGATTTCGTTCGACAGGAAATAATCAATGAATGAAGTATTTCCGATGTACTGCGCATAACCATTCGTACTGTCCATGAAGGCAGAACTGTTGAGTGCCCTTTCAAAACTATCTACGTATGCCTGGATATATGCTTTCTGTGGTGGAACGATGCTGTCCGGATCCGGATAATCGTATTGATAATATGTTGTTTGTCCGTTTGCATGATTTGGCGGAGGGTAAGGTGATGTCCATCCGGAACCTCCTGTGCCGGTCGTTTTATCAATTTTGATAATGTAACCACCGGAAACATCCGGATAAGTGGTTTCAAACGTATAGAGTTTTTTTAAATCGAGCCTGTTTTTATCTCTCTTGATTTTTTCCATGAATACGTAAACACCCTTGTATTCTCCATTGATTACCAGATCGACATATTTTGTACGCACCGCGTAATGCCCCATTTCATTGGCCAGCTGATAAGAGAGTACATTTCTGCAAAAAGTTTTATCAGTATAATTCGCACTGAGAATCCAGTCGTGTTCAGCAGGCAAACCTGTGATAGATACATCATTTTTTAATTGACCACTTGCATCCCGAGTTTCAAAACCATAAGATTTTTTGGGGAACATCTGTGAACTGGATCCACGAATTTCAATCGCGATTTTTCCATTGTATCCATTGAATGCATCTGTCAGATGATTTCTGTTTCCTGTACCATTATCGATCACACCGAGATCACAAATAATCTTAGGCGAATCACTGATAGTCTGATTATTTGTGTTGATGACAAAAATTGGCAAGTTACTCTGATCAAAAATAAAAGGATGTGCAGGATTATTTCCAAAAGTTATACTCCAGCTCACTACCGAACCTGTGATTCCATTGTTCGAGTCATCGATTACACGCAACTGCCACGTTCCATTTCCATTCTGTCCGTTGTTTACACCCCAGAGATTTTGTTCCGGAGCATAAGTCCCGTTAAAGGGTGCACTTCCTGACGTTATTGACTGTGAGGCATCGTGTCTGAAAGTAGTATTGGTGTAATTATCACCTGTACTTCCATTGTCTGTTGTAAGTTCTATTCGAGTTCCATCCGGAGCGGCGAGATAACAATCGATGTCTCTATCCTGAGTATGAGTGATGTTGATAGTC
>CAYMMN010000466.1:0-2719 GCA_964391495.1 uncultured Flavobacteriales bacterium
AAAAAGTCCACAATTCATTCTGATTCCCACAGGATCAACTTTTGAAGATGTTGTCAAAATACTGGACGATCAGAAATTGCTCATCGATGAAAAGTCTTTTCGTTGGACAGCAGGCCAAATGAATTATGTTACAAAGGTAAGGCCAGGACGTTATCAGCTGACTCCAAAAATGAACAACAAGTCCCTGATCAGTTTGCTTCGTTCAGGAAAGCAGGTTCCGGTCATGGTTGTGTTTAATAACATCCGCACCAAAGAGGAACTGGCGGATCGTGTTGCATCCCAGATTGAAGCCAGATCAGCTTCCATCCTTAATTTATTGAATGATCACGATTATACCCAAAAGATGGGTTTCACTCCGGAGAATATTCTTTCAATGTTTTTACCGGATACCTATGAGTTTTACTGGAATACTTCCTCCGATCAATTCATAAAAAAAATGAAGCGGGAGTATGATAAATTCTGGAATGCAGAAAGAATCGCGAAAGCAAAAGCGATTCCGCTTACCCAGGTACAAGTTTCAACTCTGGCATCAATAGTTCAATTGGAAACCAACAAAGAAGACGAAAAACCGGTAGTTGCGGGAGTTTACCTTAATCGCTATAAAAAAGACTGGAAACTTGAAGCAGATCCCACCCTGGTATATGCATTGGGAGATTTTACCATCAACAGAGTACTTTCGATTTATAAAGAAATTGATTCTCCCTATAACACCTATATGTACAAAGGACTGCCTCCGGGTCCGATTTGTTTGCCTACAACCTCATCGATCAATGCTGTTCTGAATTATACTCACCACGAATACATGTATTTTTGCGCGAGAGATGATTTCAGCGGATATCATAGTTTTGCTTCTTCGTATGATAAACATCTTTTGAATGCGAGGAGATTTCAAAAAGCCCTTGACAGAAGGGGGATTCGTTCTTAATTGAAAAAATGCAAAAGCTAATTCTCTTTATTCTCATTGTATACAGCACAAGCGTAGTCGCTGCGCCTACACCTGTTTTGCTTTTTTTAAGTGAGCGTGACCAGGCTGACACTCTTGGATACAATATCGTAAAGGAATTGCCTCCATTGGTGTACAATGAAATCATGTCGGGTCGCCTTTCGCTGTGGGATTCACCAAAAAAGGAAGTGCAGATTAAACCATCCACACTTCGCAAACTTGAAGAATCATCCGGGATGGAATTTTCAAAAGCTTCCCAACTGTTTATCTATGAAATGTGGGATATTTCTAAAAAGGACGGGGAGTTGCAGACGGTTGGCTTTTACTTTTCCAACCGTATAGCAGGTGGTGAAGAAGTTTCATACGGGTATGTGGATGCAGATCCACTCGATCAACTCTTCAGGCACACACCAATTCCTACAAATGCGAATGGGAATTGCTATACATCATTCGAAAACATTCTAACAAATAAGTACTATTTCTACAACATTGTTCAATACGGGGAGAAGCAAATCTCAAACCTTAAGGAAGCAATTGAACTCAAAGAAGAAGTGCGGAAATTTCTGGATGTCAAAACTAATCCACCGGGTTTCGATTGTAAAGTAGTGTTGTATACAATTGATGGTCTTGGAAAAGAAGAAAACCCCGGTACAAAAGCTTCACAGTCATTTCTAGCCGCTCTGCAATCTTACCTGAATGAAAACCGTGAGGTATTTTACAACCTTGGAGGTGATAAAATCCGGAATTTTATGCAACCTGGCAAAATCCTGGTCACCAGAATGGAAGTAAGAGAAAGGTGGAAAAAACAGGATGATCAAATTATTAATGAGTTTGAAATGGCAAGAATTTATGTGGATGATAAACCACTGGATTCTCTTTCAGCGGCGGAATTCAAAAAACTTGACTTTCTGGTAGATTTTAAATCTCCATCTGATTTTCTGAATGAAAAAGAGTTTTATTTTCGCATTTTCAAAATCAATTCACAGGAAATTGAGCCGACTAAATCCGATGCTTTTCTTAAAGGGTTAAAAACATGGAAGTGGAATGTTCTGACTGAATTCGCGAAATATGAATAGTAAATAAAAGCAGGGTGGATGAACAATTATCCTTCTTAAGTCTGACAGATAAATAAAATAAAAGCTGATAAACACTATAAAAATGGACAAGATAAAATTTGGAACTGATGGCTGGCGCGCAATTATTGCGCAGGATTTTACAGTTGAAAACGTAGCCCGGGTATCTGAAGCGACTGCGAAATGGTTATTAAAGCTGAAGAAAAACCCTACTGTTATGGTAGGTCATGATTGCCGTTTTGCCGGAGAACTGTTTGCTGAAACAGTTACCAAAGTAATGGCTGCTCACGGGATAAAAACATTTCTTGCAAAAGGTTTTGTTTCCACACCGATGATTTCTCTTGGTACACTCGTATACAAATGTGATCTGGGAATCATTATCACCGCATCACACAACCCGCCATCCTACAATGGATTTAAATTAAAAGGAGCCTATGGTGGCCCTCTTACACCAAATCTTGTTCAGGAAATAGAAGACATGATTCCGGATACTTCAAGTACTGATCTTTCATTAACCATAGCAGATGTAGATAAAAAAGGTCTGATTCAATGGGTGGCTTTGGAAGATGAGTATATCCGTCATGTAGAAAAGAATTTTGACCTCAATGCAATCAGGAATTCAGGAATGAAACTGGCTTATGATGCGATGTATGGTGCAGGGCAAAATGTTATTCGCAGATTATTTCCGGTTATCACGCTTTTA
>CAYMMN010000467.1:0-2717 GCA_964391495.1 uncultured Flavobacteriales bacterium
ATGGTCGTTACCGAAGGGGCCCAGCGCATTCGTGAGATTATCGAATGGGGAACCAGGTTTGATAAAAATGAAACCGGAGATTTCGATCTTGCAAAAGAAGGCGGACACAGTGAGCATCGCGTTTTGCATTTCAAAGATGCCACGGGAAATGAAATTGAACGTGCTTTATTGGAACAGATCCATCAGCATCCCAATATTTCCATTTACACACATTATTTTGCCGTTGATATAATTACGCAACATCATCTTGGAAAAGAAGTGATGCGCAGCACACCGGGAATTGAATGTTATGGTGCATATGTCCTCAACTTGCAGACTAAAGAAATTGAAACGATCCTTAGTAAAGTAACATTGGTCGCAACAGGCGGGGCAGGACAAGTTTACAAAGCCACCACCAATCCTGTTATTGCTACCGGTGATGGTATCGCGATGGTTTATCGGGCAAAAGGGCAGGTGAAGGACATGGAATTTATTCAATTCCACCCAACAGCTTTGTACAATCCCGGCGAACATCCTTCATTCCTGATTACAGAAGCTGTAAGAGGTTTCGGAGCTGTTTTGAAAACACAGGATGGTGCCGAATTTATGCAGAAGTACGATGAACGAAAATCTCTTGCGCCTCGCGATATTGTCGCACGCGCGATTGATAACGAAATGAAAATTAGCGGAGATGAATTTGTGTTTCTGGATTGCCGCCACATTCCCTTCGATAAATTTGTAGAGCATTTTCCAAACATCAATCAAAAGTGTAAGAGCATTGGTATTGATGTTACAAAAAATATGATTCCTGTTGTTCCTGCCGCTCACTATATCTGCGGAGGAATTGTTGTCGATGAATTCGCACGCAGCAGCATCGCAAATTTATATGCAGCGGGAGAATGTGCATGCACAGGTTTGCATGGAGCGAACCGGCTGGCGTCTAATTCACTGTTAGAGGCGCTTGTGTTTTCTCATCGTGCTGCAATGAATGCGATTGCAACCTATAATTCCGTTCAGTATAACAAAGAAGTTCCGGATTGGGATGCAGAAGGGACCACACAGCCCAATGAAATGGTTCTCATCACCCACAACCTGCGTGAGTTGCAGGATGTGATGAGCAACTATGTTGGCATTGTGAGATCGGATCAGCGACTGAAACGTGCATTGAATCGTCTGCGAATCATTTATGGAGAAACCGAAGCTTTGTATGAACGCACAGTACTTTCTCCAAAACTATGCGAACTCAGGAATCTCATTACTGTTGCTTATCTCATTGTAAAATTCGCGATGGAGCGAAAGCAAAATGTTGGCTTACATTATTCGACAGATAATCCCGTCACAGAAACAACAAAAAGCAATTAAACTGTGAATTGGAAAGAACAACGGGAGCAACTGATCCGAAAAATATTTTCCACCGGAGCCGATGAATTGCATTCGCTCACACTTGATGTTTTTAAATACCAGGTGGAATTTAATCCGGTTTATGGAAAGTACGTCAAATCACTGAGACCCGATTGGAAAGACATTTCAAACCCGACTGAAATTCCTTTTCTTCCAATTGAATTTTTCAAAAACTTTGAGATTCTCACCGGCTTCACGAAAGCCGATACTGTTTTCAGCAGCAGCGGTACAACCGGAATGGAAGTGAGCCGGCATTTTGTTCCTGATCCTGAAATCTATCGTACTTCTTTCAGAAAGGGATTCGAATTGTTTTACGGTCCTGTTGAAGAGTATTGTTTGCTTGCTTTATTGCCCTCTTACATGGAACGGGAAAGTTCATCACTAATTTTGATGGCCGACGATCTGATCCGACAAAGCAAGAATCCTCATAGTGGTTTTTATCTGAAACATTCTGCTGAATTATCCGATCTTCTGAAATCGCTAAAAATCAAAAAGCAAAAAACGATTCTTCTGGGAGTTACTTTTGCGTTGCTTGATTTCGCGGAAGCGTTTCCACTTAGTTTTCCGGAACTCATCGTGATGGAAACAGGAGGGATGAAGGGGAGAAAAAAGGAAATGGTAAGAGAAGAAGTACATGATGTTTTGCGCAAAGGATTTGATGTGCCTGCAATACATTCGGAATATGGAATGACGGAATTGTTGTCTCAGGCATATTCAAAAGGAGACGGTTTGTTTTTTACTCCACCCTGGATGAAAATTTTTCTGCGAGACACCAATGACCCTTTTAGTTATGTTGAGCCCGGTACCACGGGTGGTATCAATGTCATTGATCTTGCAAACCTTGATTCCTGTGCCTTCATCGCGACTCAGGATTTAGGAAAAATGCACAACGATAACAGCTTTGAAGTGATCGGTCGCTTCGATTATAGCGACGTACGAGGCTGTAACCTATTGGTTATCTGATCTGAAATCCATTTGCTGAGGAAATTCCCTGTTTTTTTACTCTTGAAATTCTCAGTCTGCATTCAAATCCAATGATTACTTTTGCCAAAGAATCCAATACATCCATCAAATGAAAGACAGGCGCCGCCTCATTATTATTGTTGTTTCAGTAGGAATCGGAAGTCTTATTTCCCTGTACATCGTAAAGCAACGTCTCGGAAATTTAAAACGGGAAGATTATATCCAGCTTGGATTCAATTTCTTTTTCGCGATCGCTGTTGTAGTCGGAATCGCGATGCTTCTAAACCACATGAACAAAAAAAATCCCAACGGACCTGAATAGTTGTTCGAGGTTCGATGTTTGAAGTTCGAAGTTGAGACCCTTTAAATTCTAG
>CAYMMN010000468.1:0-2705 GCA_964391495.1 uncultured Flavobacteriales bacterium
ATTTTGCATTCCAATGGTAACCATTCTGTTTTCAAACACACCATCGGTATTTCGTATCCACACATAATCACCTGTACTTTCCTGAATAATTGAATGAACCGGCAAAGCGAGTGCTTGTTTCATTTCCGTCTTTAGAATTATACTCGCCAACATTCCCGGCTTAAGCTCGGAAGTTGGATTTGCAACATGAAACCTTGCCAGTACATATCTTTGTGGTGATTGCACCTGCGGATCAATAAAAATTACTTTTCCTGTAAACCGCATTTCATCTGAACCGGGAATCGAAAAAGTTGCCTCTGTTCCGGTATGTACATATTGCAAATAAGGCAAGTACACTTGTGCCTCTACCCACATGGATTGCAATGATATTAACCGAAATAGTGTTTTACCGCTTGAAACATATTCACCTTCAGAAACGGATATTTCGCCAACAAATCCATCATCAGGTGCAAAGACAGGAACATTTTTGAAAACATTTTTTGTTTGATTAAGAATTTGTATCAAGGAATCACTCATACCAAACAACAGTAATTTATTTTTTGCCGCAGACTGAAGATCAAATGACAATACAGATTTCTCCACCGAAAGAATATACTCTGATTGCAAAGTATTTAACTCCTCACTGTAAATTTCATATATCAATTGACCTTTTT
The DNA here is from genome assembly GCA_964391495.1 of uncultured Flavobacteriales bacterium. Taxonomy (GTDB): domain Bacteria; phylum Bacteroidota; class Bacteroidia; order AKYH767-A; family 2013-40CM-41-45; genus JADKJP01. The sequence goes on from CAYMMN010000468.1 coordinate 654, forward strand.
TAATATACTCGCCTTCACTTTTAATATATAGTTTATCTATCCTTCCCTGTACTCTTGAGCTGATAGAGTTCGCCAGATTTTGATCAATAGCGACTTTTCCGGTTAAAGGAATATCTTTTGTCAGTTTATGTGCCCGTAATGTATCGTAGGTAACATTCGCCAGTTTAATCTGTTGTTCACTTAGTTTAATTTGTCCGGTTTTTAAAGTGTTCTTTTTTACTTTTATTAATTTCATATGGCAGATCGGACAATTTCCTGATTTATTCTCAATGACCTGGGGGTCCATCGAACAAGTATAATATTCATCTGCACCTGCTAAGTCTGCTTTACTTTTATCATTAACACAAGCATTCAGCAAAGTCCACACAAAGAGAACAAGACCAAATGTGATAAGCCTAATATCCTTATTTCCCATCATCATCAGTTTCAATGAAGCTTTCGCTATCAACCAAATATTGAGCATTTGAAGCCACCTCAGCATTCAAATCCAACCCTTTAACTACCTGGATCAATGTATCCGTCCAAAACCCTGTTTCTATGGATTTAGCGGAAAAATGATTGTTCATTTTTTGAAATACAACTTGCTTCTGACCCAGATTAACTACAGCATTTCGACTAAGCCATATTCCGGATATTTTATCAGAAAATATTTTTGCTGAAACCAGCGTACCAATTGTAATACGCGAATTCTGCTCTTGCTGAATGTATACCCGAAGTTTGATGGTTGATGCATTTTTACCTGTTACTGGTTCAATAAAATCAACAGTAGAAATGATTTCATTCGATGGTTCCGTTTCCAAATTCAGCAATACCTTATCCCCCAATTTAATAGTTTTTGATTTTTCCGGGAAAAGATTCAAAACAGCCCAAACCCTATTTGTATTGTAAACTGCAAAAACAGATTCCCCTGACTGGATATACATTCCTTCCTTCAAACTTAGCGCGGAATTTTGAGAACCAGGTAAATTTTCAATTTGTTCAGGAAGAATCACAGACGGAGATCCGGACATTCCCTGTGTTCCATTCATAGATGCCTGAGTGGAGCCTGAACTTATCCCTATATCATGAATGTGTCCACTATATGGACTATAAATGGGAAGAGGATTCAGGACTTTCATATCCCGTTCAATTGTATTCAACTGAACTGAATTTAAACCAAGCAATAATAATTTATTACGACAGGAATTGATCAGCGATGAATCCGAAATTGAATTTCCAAGTTGCTGTATAAACTCCATTTGTGCGGTCACGATGTCAGGACTGTAGATGTCCATGATCCGTTGACCTTTGAGTACATTTTCAAAGTTAAAATGAACATATAATTTTTCAACTCTTCCCCCAAAACGGGTAGGAATGATTGAAATCAATCGGGGATCATAGGTTATAATTCCGGTAACTTCTTGAAAAGGTTCCAGCGTGAGCTGAACCGGCCTGATGGTAGAGATCTTACTCAATACTGTCTGATTTGCAGGCTGCACAAGCCCGTCCAGTTCTAAAGTACTAGCTTCGGTAAAATGCTTGCTGTCGGATGATTTATTGCAGGAAAAAAGTAATGCTAATGCACAGTAAACCAGAAATTGGGGTCCAGTGATAAGATTCAAATATCGTCGTATGGCGTAATTTTTCATATAATTAATAGTCAACCTGAAGTTCCTTCTCGTATTCAACCTGCAGTTTCAATAATGAGCTCCACTGATCCAATTCAGACATTTTGGACATTCTGTACATTTTTAAAGCATCCAATACCACAAATAGATCTTCCGTATTTTGTTCATATGCCAATATCGACGCTTTACAATTGTTTAGATATGCCGGAAGAATATTTTCTCTAAAGTTCAATAACTGCTCCTTCGTTGATTTGAGCTGACCCTGGATCGAAACAAGCATAGCCATTGCTTCATTTAGCATAGCTTCCTTTTGAAGATTAACAGATTCAATGGAATGGTCTAAAGCTCTTATCGTTGATTTGTATTCATTTGATGACCATGGTGCGATCGGGACAGATATCATCCCCATTGCAGAATACTGATTGGGCATACTGTTGAGTGATTG
>CAYMMN010000469.1:0-2700 GCA_964391495.1 uncultured Flavobacteriales bacterium
GAGGTTCGTTATTTTATAGGAGATACAAGTTAGCGATTTCTCCAAAACGATCGAGTCACTCTCGATTTCAAAAATCGCTAACCAAACCTTTCAAAATAAATTAATAATCCCGAAACCCGAGCCCCCATCTTTTGTTTTAATCCCTGAACATGAAACCTGAAACTTTGAACCCGAAACCTGGAACACAGATCTCGGAACCCGAATTAATTCGTAAGTCCTTGTTTTTCAGCTATCCAAAAGCCTGGATAAGCCTTGTTTAGAACCTATCTAAATAGTACCTTTGTACTTGATTACTAAGCTAAAACATCATGATTACGGTAACAGAAAAGGCTAAGGCTAAAGCAATTGAGCTCATGACAGCCGAAAATAAACCCGGAGAAGCCTTTATCAGGGTTGGGGTTGAAGGTGGGGGATGTTCAGGTCTTACTTACAAATTGGAATTTGACACTCAAATCCGACCTGATGACAAGGTCTTCGAGGATAAGGGTATCAAAATCGTATGTGATAAAAAGAGTTTTTTATATCTCATCGGAACCGAGCTTGACTTCAGCGATGGGCTGAATGGAAAAGGTTTCGCTTTTCATAATCCCAATGCATCGAGAACATGTGGATGCGGAGAATCTTTTTCAGTGTAATTAAGTGAATGGTGAAGAGTGAAAAGTAAATGGAACGGAATAGTGAAATATACTTTCAGTCCTGATACTTAGCCACTCAATAACTCAATAACTCAATAACCCAATAATGTCAGAGGATCAAAAAATAATTTCAGAAGTAACCGAAAGCGATTACAAGTGGGGATTCATTTCTGATATCGAATCAGATCAGGCACCCAAAGGTTTGAATGAAGAAGTCGTTCGGTTTATTTCTTTGAAGAAAAAAGAACCGACATGGCTGCTGGAATGGAGGCTCAAAGCTTACAGGCATTGGCTTACCATGGAGGAGCCTATTTGGCCGAATGTGCATTATCCGAAGATTGATTTCAACGATATCATATATTACTCTGCTCCCAAAGCAAAACCTACTTTAAATAGTCTGGACGAATTGGATCCGGAAATCAAAGCAACATTTGATAAGCTTGGAATCTCTCTCGAAGAGCAAAAGCGCCTTTCTGGAGTTGCAGTAGACGCGGTGATTGACAGTGTGTCTGTGAAAACAACATTTCGTGAATCTCTGGCTGAATTGGGCATCATCTTCTGTTCTTTCAGCGAAGCGGTGCATGATTATCCGGAATTGATAAAACAATATCTGGGTTCTGTAGTGCCTCCGACGGACAATTTTTATGCGGCATTGAACTCAGCTGTTTTCAGTGACGGTTCATTCTGTTACATCCCGAAAGGTGTGCGTTGCCCGATGGAGTTGTCGACATATTTCCGTATTAATTCTGCGGGGACAGGACAGTTTGAGCGAACATTGATTGTCGCGGAAGAAGGCTCGTATGTCAGTTATCTGGAAGGTTGTACTGCGCCAATGCGTGATGAGAATCAGTTGCATGCGGCGGTCGTTGAAATTTATTCGCATAAAGATGCTCAGGTAAAATATTCTACAGTACAAAACTGGTATCCGGGAGATAAAGAGGGGAAAGGCGGAATTTATAATTTCGTTACCAAGCGCGGACTTTGCGCAGGAACTCATTCCAGAATTTCATGGACTCAGGTTGAAACCGGATCAGCAATTACCTGGAAATATCCGAGTGTCATTCTCAAAGGAGATCATTCTATCGGTGAATTTTACAGTGTTGCCGTGACGAATAACTATCAGCAGGCGGATACAGGAACAAAAATGATCCACCTTGGAAAAAATACCAAGAGTACCATCATCTCAAAAGGAATTTCAGGAGGAAAAAGTCAGAACAGTTATCGCGGACTGGTTCGCATCAGCAGAAAAGCGGATAACGCACGAAATTTTTCTCAGTGCGACTCACTCCTGCTGGGCGATAAATGTGGTGCGCATACTTTTCCATACCTCGAAGTCAGCAACAAGAGCGCGATTGTTGAACACGAAGCGACTACTTCAAAAGTAGGAGAAGACCAGATTTTTTATTGCAATCAGCGCGGTATTTCAACAGAAGATGCTGTCGGGCTGATTGTGAATGGATATTGTAAAGAAGTATTTAATCAACTTCCAATGGAGTTCGCGGTAGAAGCTCAGAAATTGCTCGCGATTTCACTGGAAGGAAGTGTAGGATAAGCAAAGCAAAAGCAATGTTAGAAATAAAGAATTTACAGGCGAAAGTAGAGGAGAAGCAAATTCTCAATGGAATTAATCTGAACGTCAAACCGGGAGAAGTTCATGCGATCATGGGACCGAATGGTTCCGGAAAAAGTACACTTGCTTCTGTACTTGCAGGTCGTGATGAATATGAAGTCACTGGAGGTGAAGTTTTATTCCGTGGAGAAAATCTTCTGGACATGAGTCCTGAAGATCGCGCGCGCAAAGGGTTGTTTCTCGCATTCCAGTATCCTGTTGAAATTCCGGGTGTGACAAATGCGAATTTTTTGAAGACCGCACTCAATGAAATTCGTAAAGCGAACGGACTTGCTGCAATGGATTCGAAGGAATTTCTGCAAGTGATGAAGGAGAAGATGAAGTTGGTGGAAATGGATAAAGCCATGACTCAGCGTTCAGTGAATGAAGGATTCAGCGGGGGAGAAAAGAAACGCAATGAAGTATTTCAGATGGCTATGCTGGAACCAACTTTAG
>CAYMMN010000470.1:0-2689 GCA_964391495.1 uncultured Flavobacteriales bacterium
GCTATGTAAAATGCCGTACAAAAGGTGGTTTGATTGTCGATGTATTCGGAATCGAAGCCTTCCTTCCAGGTTCACAGATTGACGTGAAACCAATTCGTGACTACGATCAATTCGTAGGTAAAACGATGGAATTTAAAGTCGTTAAAATTAACAACGAATTCAAAAACGTAGTTGTTTCTCATAAAGTCCTCATCGAAGAAGAACTCGAAGCTCAAAAAGCAGAGATCATGAAGAAACTCGAGAAAGGTCAAGTTCTCGAGGGTACTGTGAAGAACATCACTTCTTATGGTGTGTTCATGGATCTTGGTGGTGTTGACGGTTTGTTGCACATCACAGACATTTCATGGGGACGTATCTCTCATCCGGAAGAAGTGCTTAAACTGGATCAGAAGATCAATGTCGTTATCCTTGATTTCGATGACGAGAAAAAACGTATCGCTCTTGGTTTGAAACAACTTACTCCACATCCTTGGACGCAGCTTGATGCTAACCTGAATGTAGGTGATAAAGTAAAAGGTAAAGTTGTCGTGATCGCCGATTACGGTGCTTTCGTTGAAATCGCTGCCGGTGTCGAAGGACTCGTGCACGTTTCTGAAATGTCCTGGTCGCAGCACTTACGCAGCCCGCATGAGTTCCTGAAGGTGGGTGATGAAATCGAAGCGGTTATCCTGACCCTCGATCGTGAAGAACGCAAAATGTCTCTCGGTTTAAAACAACTGAAAGCTGATCCTTGGGTGACTGTTGCTACAAAATACCCTGTTGGTTCCAAACATACTGCTACCGTTAAAAACTTCCAGAACTTCGGCGTATTCGTTGAACTCGAAGAAGGGATTGACGGACTGGTTCACATCTCTGACCTTAGCTGGAGCAAAAAGGTGAAACATCCTTCTGAGTTCTGTAAAGTAGGTGATAAGATGAATGTAGTTGTTCTGGAAGTTGATCCGGAAAACCGTCGTCTCAGTCTTGGTCACAAACAACTCGAAGAAAATCCTTGGGATGTGTTCGAAACTATCTTCACAATGGATTCTGTTCACGAAGGAACTGTTCTCAAAATCGGTGAAAAAGGAGCGACTATCGCTTTGTCATACGGTGTTGAAGCTTTCTGCCCGAACAAACACATGGTGAAAGAAGATGGAAAGACCCTGAAAGCTGAAGAAAAAGCTGATTTCAAAGTGATCGAATTCAGCAAAGATCAACGCAAGATTGTTGTTTCTCACAGCCGTATTCACGAAGAAAAAACAGCTACAAACCGTGCTGCTGAAAGTGCTCAAAAAGGCGCTGAACGCGAAGAAGGTGCTAAAGCTGTGAAGAAAGTGAAAGAAAGTGTTGAGAAAACCACTCTTGGCGATCTTACAGCTCTCAGCAACCTGAAGAATGAAATGGAAGCTGCTGAGAAGAAAAAGACCGACAGCGAAACTGTTAAATCAGAAGATAAGAAAGAGGATTAATCTGATTTCTTAAGAGTATACAACCGCCCATTCTTTTTTAAGGATGGGCGGTTTCTTTTTGGCCTTTTTTGATTAAAGAGTAAATAGTAATTTTACATATCAAAAATTTTAAAGATGGATTCCAAACTCTATTTCCTGCAACGAAAGTTCATAGATAAGCTGACAGCACTCGATCCTGATACAAAGCCTTTGTGGGGAAATATGAATGTTCAGCAAATGATTGAACACATGAGCGAGTCTTTGCGTATCGCAAATGGAAAGAATCCACATACACTAATAACCCCACCGGAAAAGGTCCAGGCGATGAAAGATTTTCTGGCGAGTGATAAAGAGTTCCGCCCAAATACCAAAAATATATTAATGGAAGAAACTCCTCCTGATCTGCGTCTGAAAGATAAAGCCACCGCTATCCAGGAACTCGAAAATGAAATCAAGTATTTCGTCGCGCATTTCGAAGAACATCCCGGAACAACGGTGACCAATCCTTTCTTTGGACATCTGACATTTCAGGAATGGATTCAGCTCCTGCACAAACACGCGAAACACCATTTGAAACAATTTGGGGTAGAAGTGTAGATTGATTTGATCAGTTTTCATCATCCGGACTTGCCCGGGTTCTCTACAATTCTTTCTAAACACCTGGAATCGATGAATTTTCACTCTGTTTGAAAATTGCACGATTAAGCGTACATTTGAAAACGGAATGCAAAAGCGACTGCTGCTCAACAGTACACACTTCGATATCACGATCAAACGGCTCTGTTACCAATTGATCGAAAACCACGATAATTTTTCTAATTCCGCTTTAATAGGTCTTCAGCCTCGTGGAATTTATGTCGCCCGTCGGATTGAACAATCACTCAAACAAATCCTGAATATTTCCTCCATCTCGATTGGCGATCTGGATGTTACTTTCTATAGAGATGATTTCCGGAGAAGAGAAATTATTGCCCCTAATCAAACCCGACTCGATTTTATTATTGAAGATAAAAATGTAATCCTGGTGGATGATGTATTGTTCACAGGAAGAACCATACGTGCTGGAATGGATGCTCTGCTCGATTTCGGCCGTCCGCGTAAAGTTGAATTGCTGACACTCGTCGATCGTCGATATAGCCGTCATTTACCTATCGAACCTGATTATATCGGAATTTCCGTTGATACTATAAGTTCAGAAAAAGTAACCGTAAAGTGGAAAGAAATCGATGGCGAAGACGGTGTCTGGCTGCAGTGAAAAGAGT
>CAYMMN010000471.1:0-2687 GCA_964391495.1 uncultured Flavobacteriales bacterium
CGAAAAAGTTTATTCCGAAATTCTCCTTGAGCTCGATAAGGAAAATATTTTCATTATCAACGAACAGCAGCTGACGAAGGAACAGGGCATTTTTGTCCGGAATTATTTTCATGAAACGGTTTACCAGTTTTTGGTACCCATCATGATCGACTCTTCTCCGAAATTTCCCTATCTCAAAGACAAAAGTATTTATCTCGCGATTGTTCTTGGCAGAAAAGACAAGAGTAAAAAGGATAAATATTCTCTTATTGAAATTCCGTCCGATGTTATTTCACGGTTTCTTGTATTGCCATCCGTAAACGGCAAACGACACATTATCCTGCTTGACGATGTGATCCGGTTTTGTCTGGACGATATCTTTTCCATTTTTGATTACGATTCTATTCAGGCGTACACCATTAAACTCACCCGTGATGCGGAACTCGACATTGATAGTGACGTGAGCAAGAGTTATGTCGAAAAAATTTCAAAAAGTGTCAAGCAAAGAAAAAAAGGAGACCCTGTTCGACTTGCTTACGACGAGAACATCCCTGTAAATCTGCTCGCCTTCATTCTCCGAAAAATAAAATTGTTCAACGAAGAACACCTGATTCCGGGCGGACGCTATCATAACTTCAAAGACTTCATCACCTTTCCGAATGTAGGACGAAAGGAGTTGCGCTATGCAAAAATTAAACCCATCGATCACCCGGATTTAAAAGGACAACGAAGTTTGCTCAAGGTACTCAAGACTACAGATGTATTGCTTGCCTATCCATACCATTCTTTTCATCACATCATTGATTTGTTGCGCGAGGCATCCATTGATCCTAAGGTAACCGCCATTCGATTGACATTGTACAGAGCGGCGAACAACAGCAGTTTTGTGAACACACTGATCAACGCAATCAAGAACGGAAAACAGGTTACGGCCGTTGTTGAGCTTCAGGCCCGTTTTGATGAAGAGACAAATATTTTCTACGCGAATAAATTGCAGGAAGAAGGAGCGGAAGTAATTTTTGGAGTTCCGGGACTGAAGGTTCACAGCAAGCTTATACTGATCACAAGAACAGAAGGAGGCAAGCAGGTGAATTACGCGCATGTGGGAACAGGAAATTTTAACGAGTTCACCGCGAAAATTTACAGCGATCATGCGCTGCTTACATCCGACAAACACATTACATCGGAAATAGAAAGATTGTTTAGCTTTTACAAAGACAATTATAAAACCGGTCACTACAAGCATCTCATCGTTTCTCCATTTAACACCAGGAAACGATTCAGTACGATGATTGAAGATGAAATTGAAAACGCTCGCGCCGGAAAGGATGCCGGAATCATTCTCAAAATGAACAGTCTTGTTGACAGGGAAATGATCGGGAGCTTATATGAAGCCAGTCAGGCAGGAGTAAAAATAAAACTCATCGTCAGAGGCATTTGTTCCCTTATTCCCGGAGTTAAAGGCATGAGCGAAAATATTGAAGTCATCAGCATCGTTGATAAATTTCTTGAGCACAGCCGCATTTATATTTTTCACAACCTTGGCAAAGAAAAAGTTTACATCGCATCCGGTGACTGGATGTATCGCAATCTCGACCATCGCTCCGAAGTCGCTGTGCCGATATTTGATCCCCGACTGCAGGAAGAGTTGAAGCATTTTATAAATATTCAACTGCAGGACAATACCAAGGCGCGTATCATCAACAAAGTCCAGGACAACAAATATGTGACGAACGAAAGTGGAAAGAAAGTGCGCGCGCAAGTGGATGTGTTTACCTGGCTGCAAACAAAGGCACGAAAGAAAGAGCCTGAACAGGGACAAGCATAAAATTTTTATTGGGAACGATCAGGCAGAACTCTTCACTACCGCCTTACCCTTGCTTCGCCGGCTGACGCACAACCCTGCGCATGGCTGCGCCAGGGGTTAGCTTGCCGGCCTGGCAGAATTTCTAATAAGAGGATCCGTCAGAATTTATCAAAGAGAGCGAAGAACTCTTCTCTTCTTGCTCTCGCAATACCGATCTGTGTTCCATCATTCATGATCACGTAACCACCATCACTGCGTATGAATTTTTTAATTTCGTTCAGGTTAACGAGGAATGAGTTGTGAATCCGAAAAAAATCTTTGTCTGGCAAAGTCTCTTCAAACTCTTTCAGCGATTTGGCAAGCAGGTATTTTTCACCATCAACCAATTTCACATGCGTGTAATTGCTCTCCGACTGACAATACATAATGTTATTTGTGTTGACAAACACCATTCCGTCTCCTGTAGAAAGTGCAATACGAGATGGTTTGTCATTATGTCTTAAGCTATTGAGTAAAATATCAAACTGTTCTTTCATCGGTCCGCGCTTCAGGGCAAGGATGCGAGAGACTGTTTCTCGCAGATCCTCGGGATCAATTGGTTTGAGGAGATAGTTTAACGCACTGTATTTAAAAGCTCGCAGCGCAAATTGATTGTAAGCTGTTGTGAAGACAACCTGAAAGGAAATATTACCAAGCTTTTCCAGCATGTCGAAGCCACTCATCTTGGGCATTTCAATATCCAGAAAGACAACATCCGGTTGGAATTTCTGTATTGCAAGTATGCCTTCATCGCCGCTCTCACAGCAAGCGTCAACCTGAATCTCCGGACAATGCATTTTCATCAGTATACTTAACGTTTCAATACACTGTGGCTCATCGTCAATTATTATCGCACGTATCA
>CAYMMN010000472.1:0-2684 GCA_964391495.1 uncultured Flavobacteriales bacterium
TGAGCTCACCAATAAAATCAAAGCGATTGAAGGAATCCAGGAAGTTGTTTCCATCGCACGCGCTTTTAAGGTGGAGAGAAATGATAGTCTGCACAAACTCGATTTTCTTCCCCTGATAAAAACCCGTCCGGAAACACAAAATGAAGTCGACAGCCTCCGGGATGAATTGATGAAATTACCGTTCTACGAAGGATTGCTTTTTAATCCTGAGTCCAAAGCAACGGTGATGGCCATTACCTTCGATCAGAAAAAGCTGAACACCAAGAGTCGTATCGATATTGTTCATCAGGTGAAAGGACTGGCGGATGAATTTGCCGCTGACAATTCTATCGATCTCCATTTTTCCGGACTGCCTTATATACGCACAGCGGTTTCGGAGAAAATTCTCGGAGAAATGAAAATGTTTGTCGCGCTGGCTTTGTTTATCACGGCGCTCATTCTGCTCATTTTCTTCCGGAGCTTTTATGCGGTTCTTTTCCCGATGATCGTGGTTGTGTTCGGTGTGATCTGGTCTTTTGGAACACTGGTTTTATTCGGATACAAAATTACCATCCTCACCAGCCTCATTCCGCCTCTGATAATTGTCATCGGAATCCCGAACTGTATTTTGCTGCTGAACAAATACCAGCAGGAATACGCGAAACACGGGAACAAAATAAAAGCGCTCGCTCGATCCATTTACCGGATCGGTGTGAGCACCTTCTTCGCGAACGTTACCACGTCTCTCGGATTTCTGGTGTTCGCGTTCACACACAGTGACGTGCTGATTGAATTTGGTCTCATCACATCACTCAACGTGATGCTGACCTTTCTGATCTCACTTATTTTTATTCCGATTGTATTTAGTTTTCTTCCCCCGCCTTCCGCAAAACAGGTCAAGCATCTCGACAGAAAAGCGCTCAATCGTTTTCTTGCCCGGATAGATCGTTGGGTACACCGTTACCGTCCGAGGATTTACACGATTGTCATCGTACTGGTACTCATCAGTACTTACGGCATGACGAAAATTACAACCGTGGGTTTTGTGGTTGATGATTTGCCGAAGAAGGATGTCATCTATACAGATCTGAAATTTTTCGAAACACATTTTCGCGGTGTACTTCCGTTTGAAGTGACAATAGATACACGTAAACCAGGAGGAGCATTGGAGCTCTCCACTTTGTATAAAATCAACCGCCTGCAGAAAGTTATGGCGAATTACAAAGAGTTCTCCGAGCCGGTATCTGTCGCTGAAGGAATTAAATTTTCTTACCAGGGATTGAACGACAACGATCCCAAACGCTACATTATTCCGAATGTGGAGGAACTAGGCCGACTCAAAGGTTACGCCGGTGGCGCGAAAGAAAACCAACGGATGTTTCGTTCCATCATCGACAGTACCAAACAAATTACACGGATCAGTTTCCAGGTTGCCGATATTGGTTCGATAAAAATGAAAACGCTGCTGGCGGAAATCAAACCAAGAGTCGACAGTATTTTCCCTGAAGAAAAGTACGATGTCAAACTTACAGGCAATTCAATTATTTTTCTGAAGAACAACGACTATCTGTTGTTGAATCTGAAAGAAAGTATTTTCCTCGCCATTGTACTCATTGGTACGGTGATGTTCTTCCTGTTCATGTCGGTGCGAATGGTTGTGATCGCTTTGATTCCCAGCATGACGCCATTGCTGATTACAGCTGCCATGATGGGATTTTTCAGCATTCCATTAAAACCTTCTACCATCCTCATTTTCTCCATCGCCTTTGGTATCGCGAGTGATGGAACCATGTATTTCCTCACCAAATACCGGCAGGAGATGCGCAAACACGGCGGTAGTATTTCCCGTACAGTTTCAACAGCCATTCGTGAAACGGGTGTGAGTATGATCTATACCGCTGTCATTCTCTTTTCCGGATTTTTCATCTTCACCGCTTCCAGCTTCGGTGGCACTTCCGCTTTGGGAATGCTCATCTCCGTTACGCTGTTGATCGCCATGCTGAGCAACCTGATCTTCCTTCCCTGCTTATTACTCTCTCTCGAAAAACGCATCATCACCAAAGCCTTCCTCAGCGAACCCCTCATCCAGGTTTTCGATGAAGAAGAAGATGTTGAACTGGGAGATTTGCAAGTGCAAAGAGAGGAGAGTTAAGAATTGGTGATTTTTGATTGCTGATTGTAGATTGATTATCATAAAATCCAACAACCAACAACAAACCACTAAGTACTAAGCACTAACCACTAAACACCAACAACCCGGAACCCGAAACCCGGAACCAAAAAAAATGAAAGGCATCATCCTCGCCGGTGGATCCGGCACACGACTTCACCCGCTTACACTGGCCATGAGCAAGCAAATGATGCCGGTGTATGATAAGCCCATGATTTATTATCCGCTTTCGGTTTTGATGGCGGCGGGAATCAACGAGATCCTGATTATCTCCACACCACTCGATCTTCCGAATTTCAAACGATTGCTGGGCGATGGTTCGGCGATTGGTTGCAAATTCTCCTATGCGGAACAGGCAGTACCCAATGGTCTCGCGCAGGCTTTTGTGATCGGAGAATCGTTTATCGGAAAAGATAAAGTAGCGCTCATTCTTGGCGATAATATTTTTTACGGAACAGGATTGCAGCAATTGTTGCAAAGCATCAACGATCCTTCCGGTGGTGTGGTATTCGCTTACCATGTCAGTGATCCGGAG
>CAYMMN010000473.1:0-2683 GCA_964391495.1 uncultured Flavobacteriales bacterium
CTACAAATTCATATTACTAACTGCACACATTGAACTTTGAACCTCGAACCATCAACTCGAAACCCGGAACCCGGAACTCGCTACCTACCCCGCTTCATCATATTATAAATCTCAAACTTCTGCTTCACATAAATACAAAAATCATACTGCGTCGCGGTTTTCATGTATTCTTCGGGGACGTTGCAGAAGTCGACGAAGTAATCAAACTCTGAATTGTCGAGATTGATGATATCAGCTGCGACATAGTTGGCAAGCAATTCTTTGAGTAATTCCCTGCGTTTATCATTATTGATCCTTTCCGCGTTGTGGCGTTTCAGTCGTTCAAGACGGTTGAATTCCTGGTACAAAAATGTGATCGGACTTTGCAATGCCGGAATTCCACCGATCTGAAAATCACGTTTGTTATAACCAAGCTTTTCTATGTCTTTGTAAATATTCTCCAGATCACGAGGAGCGAAAATGACGACTTCTTTTAGTTTAACATTTAATTTCACCAGAGGAACTTCGATAGTATAATCAGGCTTGAGAACAGAATCTCTGAAAGTAATCCGTTTGTACTCATAACCTGTTGACGCGACCAGCAATGTATCCGATTTCATCGCGCTGGCCTGAAATGATCCATCCGCTTTTCCAAATGTTCCCTGAGATGTTCGAAGATTGATAATCATCAGATCATCCAGACGAATCTCCGGATGTCCCTTCTGATAGGCCTTTCCATAGATCATCACCTGAACGCTGTCCTGAGCTTGTATCTGCAGAAAAGTCAGAAGACAAACAAATACAAGTCCGTATTTCATTAACTTTTGAAAAGCCATCGTTTGAATTTTGATTTAAAACCGGAATGTGAGCAAACGAAGAAATCGATATTTTCTTGTACAGAACCGACCAAACACCCGTCTATCATTATCCGGTGTAAAAATAGAAACATTCCCGAAATCCTCTATTTCCAGACAAGTCACATTCTTCAAAAGAAATCAGTAATTTCGATTGATATAACCATCTTCTACAGGTTCATGAAACCATCATGAAAAAGTACGCGAATACCAAACGACTGCTGATCATGTGCAGCATCCTCATAGGATTGCTCTCCGCGATGAGTGCAGTTGTTTTGAAAAACGGTATTCACCTGATTCGCGTGTTTATCCAACTCATGGTCTATCATTTCGACCTTGAATTTTTGTACATCCTGCTTCCTGCCATAGGAATATTACTCACCACGTATTATGTACAAACGTTCCTGAAAGGAAATATGGGTCGGGGTGTTTCGAATATACTCTTCAACATTTCCCGACGTTCAGGCAATGTCCCTCAGGATAAAGTCTATTCCCAGATGATCACCAGTATCCTCACCGTAGGTTTTGGTGGCTCTGCGGGATTGGAAGCTCCGATAGCTTCAACCGGGTCAGCAATCGGAAGCGTCGTTGCGCGTCGATTTGGATTTGGAACAAAGGAACGTATTCTACTTCTCGCCTGCGGTGCAGCAGCCGGAATCTCCGCGATCTTTAACGCTCCGATAGCCGGAGTGATTTTCGCGCTCGAAATTTTGCTGGTCGATATGCCCTTACCGGTCGTAGTGCCTATCTTAATCTCTTCCGCAACAGCAGCACTTTTTTCGCGATTTATTTTTTCCGGACAACCCTTTGTACTCATCACCGATTCCTGGAATGCTTCTCATATCTTTTATTATCTCCTCTTCGCGGTGCTCTGCGCATTCATCTCCATCATCGGAAAGAAAATATATTTTTCTTTCGAAGATTTTTCAAACAAATACAAAGCACCTTATACCAAAGCGCTTGCAGGAGGACTTCTGCTTGGAGTGTTTATTTTCCTGGTCCCACCACTTTTCGGTGAAGGATATGACAGCGTTCAACAACTACTGCAGAATCACTCAGAATTCCTTAAGCCAAACTGGCTTCTCCCCGGAGCTTTTGGTCCTTGGCTGATGGTTATTCTTGCATTCCTGCTGGTGTTTCTCAAAGTCACCGCAACGTCCATCACAATGGGTAGCGGCGGAAATGGAGGAATGTTCGGTTCTTCACTTTTCATGGGAGCAATGTTTGGCTTTGCCTATTCACGAGCCATCAATTTACTTGGCCTTGCCGAACTGAACGAAATAAATTTCATCGTTATCGGAATGGCAGCTCTGATGAGCGGAATCATCCACGCTCCGCTCACCGCGATATTTCTGATCGCTGAAATCACCAGCGGTTATGCTTTGCTCGTTCCCTTGATGATTGTTTCATCCATCTCGTTCCTTATCACTCGTTTTTACAATCCATATTCTGTCTACACAAAAAAACTGGTTCAGCAGGGTAATCTACCGGAAGCAAACAAAGACAATGTTGTTTTGAATCACATGAAGCTTTCTCATTACATCGAAAAAAATTTCATCGCCGTTCATCCTGATCAAACACTCGGTGATCTGATAAAAGCCATTTCCGTTTCGAAGCGAAATATTTTTCCCGTCATCAACGAAGATGGATCACTTGCAGGAGTCATTCTCCTCGACGATATCAGAAGCATTATGTTTTCGGAAGAAAAATATCCGGTCACCTTTCTCAAAGAACTCATGATCTCTCCGCCCGCAATTCTGGACATAAAGGACAGCATGCACGAAGTCATGCAAACCTTCGAACAATGCGGAGCATGGAATCTCCCGGTGGTGGAAGATGGAAAATATATC
>CAYMMN010000474.1:0-2676 GCA_964391495.1 uncultured Flavobacteriales bacterium
AACCTGAAGCTGAGGTGAGTCAATTGTATTTCAGGAAAGACTTATGGATTTCTGAAATGCGAAAAAGTCTTGACAAAACTGAACGATTACTGCAGGCCGGAAAAAGCAAAGAAGAAATTGAAAACGGAATTCGTTTGATGCGAAATGAATTGAGCGACTACGGAGAAAGTCATCCTGACAAACGATTCCCGCAAATTCAGTCTCTTAATGGCAACAACCTCAACGCAGACGTTATTCAGTCTGCACGTACTTTTCTAAATACCTTGCACGATCAATTGATCGATGAATTCAATGAAGCCAACAACCGCAAAGATGAATTGATCACTGTCATGACGAATACAGAAGAAAAGAATGAAGCTTTTCTTTCACTAAAAAAGAACTATCGCAACGAAGAGCTCGATGAAGTCGTGCGCAATAATCGTTCATTGGAAAAAGTTGCTGTTTATAAAGATCGCATCATTCAACGTTACGAACCCATTTTCATCCTGGAGCCTAACAAAAAATTCCTTCGCAGCCAGTTTTTTGCTCCCGTTAAAAATGTCTTTGGAAAAGCGGGAGATACGTATTGGGTAAATTTGATGGTGATCTGGTCGATGACAGTATTTCTGTATTTCGCGCTGAGCTTTGACTGGTTCAGGAAACTGCTATCTGTAGGGAAAAGATTCAGGAGAAAATAATGGCTGGCTGACTGATACTTATCAGTGTAAGAAAAAATAAGATCAACAATTTTTAGTCACGAAGGGCACAGTGATTGCACAAAGTACACAATGTGTCAATGGCTATTTATTCTTCGTGTACTTTGTGAAAATCTTTGAGCTCTTTGTGTCACTAATTTGTTCAACTCTCCCCGGAAAATAACAAATTGGATTATACCTTAATCAGCGTAAAAGGCAATTTCACCAAAGCCTGGTAATCATCCCCTGCTTCCATCATGTCCTCATCATCACTTTCATAAAACCAATGAACTTTTACAGATGTAGCACCACCGCTGTTAGCAGGTTCAAGACGACGGAAAATATCAAGCAGACATTTTGAAGAGCTCGTATTGAAATAATCGAGACGTATATGAACTTCAGTTGTAGGTGCCGGTGATTTTGAATAGGCATCCAGCCATTCAAAAACGGGTTTGTAAAACTCCAAAGAATTTTCCGGAATTGATTTTCCTTTCAATTCCAAGACTCCGGTATTCGGATTAAAAGTAATGGATGGTGTTTTAACGCTTTCTTCGATAATGAGGGGATCCATGTGATAAATTATTTTTTAATGAACTGTAACTCCAAGACTGAAGAACGAATGTGATTCTGAAACAGGGTAAAATTTATATTCCAGTTTTTGTCCGGATTTCCGGGCCATGTCAATCAAACCCAGACCGGCACCACCTTTTTCAGAAAGTTCTGTCGTGCTGAGTTGCTGAAGGTATTCAGCCTTTAATTCTTCGGGTGATAATGTATTGATGTGCTCCAGTTTCTTTTGCAATCCGTCTACATACTCTTTTGCAATAAAATTACCTGTAACAATACGGTAACTGTTTTGAGGTCCGTATCCGATCATAAATATCGCCGTACTTTCCATTGCATCCGGACCATGCTCTTCCTTCAGATCAACCATATGATGGTATACATTCTGAAGGCACTCGACCAAAATGTGGTAGAATTTTTTCTTACGCTTTGGCTCTTCCTTTTCACTCTCCAGTCGAGCTTCCATTATCTGATAAACAGATGCAAGCAATTCCTGGGTGATATCACCCTTGAAGGACAAAATGATGTCGTCCTCCTCCATCTTCAGGAAGAGCTGATAAATGTTTAAGTCGGCCATAAACGGTCAAAAACCAAATGTAGAGGATTGAAGCAGGTTTTGCAAGAGGGGGCTTTCTTTTACGATTATTTTGTTAGTGGTTAGAGCTTGGTGCTTAGTGGTTGGTGCTTAGTTGGTAGTGGTTTATGGTCGTTTCGAGATGGCTTGAGATCTGGAAATGAGTCTTTTTTTTCATTTTTGATATAGAAATTAAAAGAGTGGAATTCAACTGATTCTAAAACAAGCCCATCTTTTGCTTTCCTAAAGCAAGAAGATTTCGGTCAAACTATCAAATATTGATTCTCTTGAGTATTTTGCAATGGCGGAAAGATGTACCTGCATTTTTTGGTTCAATCCATTTCGCTCTCTAATATTTGTCACCTGGTGTCTATTCTGCTTCAGCTTTATACTTCGGTTCCGAATGGTCCGGATCCGCATATCTTTAGTGATGATATCACCTGGTTCCTTATTTTTCTGATGGTATTTATTCTGACCGGCGGTTTTTTGTATTTCCGATGGGCGAACAAACGATTCAGGGAAGAAAATAAAAATCTCACCGATAAGCTTAGCGAGCGTGCACATCAGGTGATGATACAAAAATGGGAACTCGAAAGAAGAAACCTTACCGTTTCCCAGCAAAATGCGGAGATAATTGACAGCTTGCACTATGCCAGAAATATTCAAACGGCAATCCTTCCGAAAACAGATTCCATCCTCGAGAGTTTCAAAGATGCATTTATCCTTTACAAGCCGAAAGATATTGTGAGCGGTGATTTTTATTTTTTCGAAAAAATGGAAAACACAGTCATCCTTGCCATAGCGGATTGTACAGGCCACGGTGTTGCAGGCGCCTTTATGAGTATGGTGGGAAGTTCATTGCTC
>CAYMMN010000475.1:0-2667 GCA_964391495.1 uncultured Flavobacteriales bacterium
AGCCCAGTTCTGGACAGCGGAAATCAATTCATGAGCAACCGAAGAATCATTGATACATTCCAATTGGAAAAATCTAGCGGTACGCTCATTCTTTAAACGATTGTAAGGGTGCGGAATGATGCCCATGATGCGACCAACACATTGCTTGTTCTTATAAGCGAGGAATTGTATGCTGTCACAATGTGCAAGTGAAGTGTTTTCTTTTGGGTCATAAAATTTCCATTCATCCATGTACAAAGGAGGAACCCACGTTTCACGATCACTATATAATTTAGAAGGAAGAAAAATGAATTCCCGTAGTTCTGATTTGTTTTGTACAATTCTGATTTCAATTGACATGTTTCAAATGTATAAAAATCACCGGCTTTATCAGGTGATTTTCGTCTTATGATCCATCCTGAATTTTTTCCCGATGCTTTTGAATTAGCACTATTAAGAAATTAAGTTTACGATGATCTGTGTTTATTGTGTGAACACAGTGTTCAACAGCCTTGAAAAAAAGCCGGGTATAAATTGCATTAATTTGATTTTTCGATAATATATAATAAGCTGAAAATCAATCACTATGAGGCGATTTTCTTTGTTTATAAAACCCCTGAATCTCTTATCTTTGCAACAATCCTATTACCTGACTATGCATAAAATTGAAGTCTATAAGCCCAAGAATAAAGTACGAATTGTAACTGCCGCTTCTTTGTTTGACGGACACGATGCCGCAATCAATATCATGCGACGGATTATTCAAAGCAGTGGTGCTGAAGTAATTCACCTTGGTCATGATCGTAGTGTAGAAGAAGTGGTGAATTGCGCGATTCAGGAAGATGCACAGGCAATAGCAATGACAAGTTACCAGGGCGGACATGTAGAGTATTTCAAATACATGCACGATCTGTTAAAAGAAAAGGGTGCAGGTCACATTAAAATATTTGGCGGTGGTGGCGGAACTATTCTTCCTTCAGAAATTGATGAACTTCAAAAATACGGAATCACAAGAATTTATCATCCCGATGATGGTCGTTCCATGGGTCTGCAGGGAATGATCAATGATCTGCTTCAGAAGAGTGATTTTGCGACCGGAGAAAAATTGAATGGTGAAGTTGGTCATTTGCTGGAAAAAAACTGGAATGCCATTGCCCGCTTAATTTCCGCCGCGGAAAATCATCCGGATGGAGCAAAAGCTGAATTGAAAAGAGTTCACGAGCTTGCTAAAGAAAGTAAAACACCTGTTCTCGGAATCACCGGAACCGGTGGAGCCGGAAAATCATCACTTGTAGATGAACTCGTGAGGCGTTTTCTGATTGACTTTCCGGAAAAATACATCGGTGTGGTTTCTGTAGATCCTTCCAAACGTAAAACCGGCGGAGCATTACTGGGTGATCGGATCCGGATGAACGCGATTCAGAATCCGCGTGTGTACATGCGTTCATTGGCTACCCGTCAGAGTAATCTTGCGCTTTCCAAACACGTGTCTGAAGCAGTAGCTATTTTGAAGGCGGCAAAATACGACCTCATCATTCTGGAAACTTCAGGGATCGGACAAAGTGATACGGAAATTGTTGAGCACAGCAATGTTTCTCTGTATGTGATGACACCTGAATACGGTGCAGCTTCGCAGCTCGAAAAAATCGACATGCTCGACTTCGCTGATTTGATAGCCCTGAATAAATTTGATAAGCGTGGTGCGCTGGATGCTTTGCGTGATGTGAAGAAGCAATACAAACGCAATCATCAGATTTGGGATACCGATGATGAGCTGATGCCTGTTTACGGAACGATTGCCAGTCAGTTCAATGATCCCGGCATGAATAATCTGTACAAAGCAGTGATGGATCGCGTTGCTGAGAAAACAGGTGCTCCATTGAAATCAAATTATCATGTAACGAAAGAAATGTCGGAGAAAATTTATGTCATTCCTCCGAACCGTACCCGTTACCTGAGTGAGATTACTGAGAATAACAGGAATTACGCGAACTGGGCCGAACAACAAAGTCAGATCGCAGAACAGTTGTATGGTTTGCATCTCAGTATGCACACCTTAAAGGAAAGTAAGATTGAGGATAAAGACCGTTTGATCAAATCGCTCCAGGAATCTTTTGAAAATGTAAAACTGGAACTCGATCCCAGAAATTGGAAATTGATCGAAGGTTGGGAAGCAAAACGGAAACAATACAAAGACGAGGTATACACATTTAAGGTGCGTGAGAAATCTGTAAAGATTAAAACGCATACCGAATCACTTTCTCATTCAAAGATTCCTAAAGTAGTTACCCCACCTTACAAAAACTGGGGCGCCATTTTGAAATGGTCGCTGATGGAAAATGTTCCCGGTGAGTTTCCGTATGCTGCCGGTATTTATCCTTTCAAACGCGAAGGAGAGGATCCTACGAGAATGTTTGCAGGAGAAGGCGGACCGGAACGTACCAACCGACGTTTTCATTACGTAAGTAAAGGAATGCCGGCTGCAAGATTATCCACAGCATTTGATTCGGTGACACTCTATGGAAACGATCCGAACTGGCGTCCGGATATCTATGGTAAAATTGGAAATTCAGGTGTGAGCATATGTTGTCTCGATGACGCGAAGAAATTGTATTCCGGTTTCAATCTCGCGGATCCTACGACTTCTGTATCCATGACTATCAATGGTCCTGCTCCGATGTTGCTCGG
>CAYMMN010000476.1:0-2664 GCA_964391495.1 uncultured Flavobacteriales bacterium
GACGTCGGCCCGGGTCGCCCACTCCTGGAGGGAAAAAGGATAGCAAGAAAAAATCATTTAATTTTCTATAAATGCAAGAGCTTATTATGAATACACCGATGAATAAAGGCATAAATCTAAACATTCAATTACAGGACATAAATTTGAATTATGATGATTTGGGAGAAGGAAAAGTACCAATCATTTTTATCCATGGTTTTCCATTTGACAAATCAATGTGGCAACCACAGATGGAATATTTCAGCAAAATCAACCGTGTCATTTCCTATGACATCAGAGGTTTTGGAAAATCCGGCTCCGGAAATACAAAAGCCAGTATGAGTCTTTTTGCAGATGATCTGATTCGAATGATGGATCATCTCAAAATAGAAAAAGCAGTTGTTTGCGGCTTGTCCATGGGCGGATACATTTTATTAAATGCAATCGCACGCTTTCCTGAACGCTTTGAAGCAATCGTTCTTTGTGATACACAGTGCCTGGCGGATTCGCCTGAAGTGAAAGAAAAACGAGAGAAAACAATCCAGCACATCCTGGAAAAAGGATATATGGATTTTGCCGAGAATTTTG
Source organism: uncultured Flavobacteriales bacterium (assembly GCA_964391495.1). Taxonomy (GTDB): domain Bacteria; phylum Bacteroidota; class Bacteroidia; order AKYH767-A; family 2013-40CM-41-45; genus JADKJP01. The sequence goes on from CAYMMN010000476.1 coordinate 568, forward strand.
TGAATTCGATTTTTTGCAGAAAATCATTGAATAACAAAATTGGCTGGATCGAAAAAATGAAACACATTATTCTCTCAACGCCTCCAATTACAATTACCGGAACTCTTAGCGCCCTGGCTCAACGCTGGGAAATGTGTTCGGGACTTGGTCTGATTAAAGTTCCCACACTCATTCTCTGCGGCTCTGAAGATTCAGTGGCGCCTCCGGAACAATCCAAATACCTGCACGATCACATCGAAAACTCAACCTGGCACACACTCAACGATGCAGGTCACATGTCTAATCTTGAGCAATCCGAGCTCTTCAACAGGCACTTATCAGATTTTGTTTCTGAACTTTAGTTTCATCAAAACCACTACGGATCTCAATTCCGGATCCTAAATAGTTGGTTTGTGTTTACTAAATCTGCTCTTGAACAGGCGTTGCTACAAAATGATTTATATCATGGAATCAACACGACCCGGAGATTTTGAGTTGAATTATTTGATTTCAGATTTAAAATGTAATTTAAACAATACCAGAATTCAAGCTTAGCTTGCTCATTTTTTCTAAAATTCGTGTCATTTTCATTCTTACATACTAATTTTATAGTGCCAAAATTAAACTCAGACAAATGCAGCGAATTCATATCTCCCTGCTTGCATTTTGTACACTTTGTATGAGTGAATTTGTGATGGCACAAAGCAATCCGGATAAACCGGATTCAAATCGTGTTTACCGCAATATTGAATCCTATTCGAAACGTCACAAGCTGGCGAAATTGCTTTATCCATTGATATTCTCAGCGGATACAACAGTGCATCCAAAGGTGAAATCAAAAAAAGGGGCTTACAAAAGTCTTATTCAAAAGTCTTATAAACCCTTTGAAGGAAAAATAATCCGGAATATTAATATTCAAACACTCGATCCCTTTGGAAAATCCATCAGAGATACAGCAACAGTCAATCATAACTATCTTTTGCGTGCCGGAAATTCATTACACATTAAATCTCTTCACCTCACTATCCGGAATTTCCTTTTGTTTAAAGAAAATCAGGTATTCGATTCCTTGCTGGTGAGGGAATCCGAGCGATTGGTGCGTAAAAATGGTTTTGTGCACGATGTGCTGTTTACAGTTTCTCCTGTTTCAAAAAATTCTGATTCGGTAGATGTCTATATCCGGGAGATGGACAAATGGAGTATCATCCCGAAAATTGGTATCAGTACGAGTAAAGCTTCGCTGAATGTTCTTGACAAGAATTTCGTCGGACTAGGTCACGAATTCCAGGTTGGGTATTCCTGGAATCACAGTATTGGCGCTTATGCTTATAGCGCCAACTATTTCATTTCTAATATCAGAAATACCTACATCAATGCAACATTTCATTTTGACTCTGATGAAAACAGAAGTTATATCAGGAATATAACCGTTGATCGTCCATTCTTTTCAGCTTTCGCTAAATGGGCTGCAGGAATGAATTTTTCTCAGCAGTTCCGATCTGATTCAATTTTGCTCGCCGATCAAACATACATTCAACAGAATTACAAATTCAACACACAGGACTATTGGGGCGGCTATGCTTTACAGATCTTTAAAGGAAATAGTGAAGAAGCGAGAACAACAAATTTAATCACAACACTGCGCTATCTGCGTATCCGTTACCTGGACAGGCCGGATGAATATTTGGATCCGGGTCGTTTGTATGCCAATGAAGATTTTTTTCTTGCCGGCATCGGTATAGTCAACAGAAAATACGTTCAGGATAAATATATTTTTAAGTATGGATTAACTGAGGATGTTCCGGTCGGACAAGTAATAGGTCTGACTTTAGGTCACCAAATAAGAAACAACGTTGTCCGTCAGTATCTCGGTTTCAGATTCGCGTTGGGAAATTATTATTCCTGGGGTTACCTGGGCTCAAGCTACGAATATGGTACTTTCATAAAAGGTTCAAAGCCGGAACAAGGAATCATTTCAGCAGGCATCACTTATTATACCGAGTTACTTGAAATCGGGACCTGGAAAATCAGGCAATTCATCAAACCTTCCTTCACATTTGGACTAAACCGAACTTCTTCCGACAGTCTTACACTTAAAGATGGTTATGGACTTGATGG
>CAYMMN010000477.1:0-2662 GCA_964391495.1 uncultured Flavobacteriales bacterium
ACATCTTTCATCTTGCCAAGACATTTCTTTTGAAATTCTGCATCGCCGACAGCCAGTACTTCATCCACAACCAGAATCTCTGGTTCGAGATGTGCAGCGACAGCAAATGCCAGCCGGACATACATCCCGGAAGAATATCTTTTCACGGCAGTATCCAGAAAACGTTCCACCTCCGCGAAGGCTACGATTTCATCAAACTTCCGTTGAATTTCCGCTTTGCTCATTCCAAGGATGGAACCATTGAGGAAAATATTTTCGCGACCGGTAAGTTCAGGATGAAATCCTGTGCCGACTTCCAGCAAACTCGCGACCCGTCCTTTGATAGATACGCGACCTTCTGTGACTTCCGTGATCCGGCTCAGGATTTTCAACAAGGTTGATTTTCCTGCTCCGTTTCTTCCGATGATGCCAATGCGATCGCCCTGGTTGATTTCGAAGGATACATCTTTCAGCGCGTAGAATTCTTCCCTTTTTACAAATGCAGTTTCCTGAGCGGATGGTGTTTCTTTCTTTTTCCTGAATGCGCCGGAAATAACATCCCGTAAAGCGACATAAGGCTCATTCGCCTGGTGTCGCAGGATGTATTTTTTACTCAGATGTTCTACTCGTATGGCTACGCTCATGAGAGGAAGAATCAGATGATGTCGGCGAAACTTCTTTCCATTTTACGGAAGAAATACAAACCGTAAATGAAAAGAAGAACAGATAGTACGACAGAAATAGTAAAACCGGTAAAATCAATCGGACAATTACCGCCGAAGATACTCCAGCGAAAACCGTCGATGACTCCTACCATAGGGTTTAAAGAATAGATGAGACGGAGCTTTTCCGGAATCACTGAGCTGGTGAACCCAACCGGTGAGATGTACAAACCAAATTGTACAATGAATGGAACAACATATCTGAAATCGCGGTACTTCACATTGAGGGCTGCGATCCAGAATCCTGCTCCGAGTGTTACAATTATTGCCAGCAATAAAAACAATGGCATAAATACGATTTGCGGTCCGGGTACAAAACGATACCAGATCATCAGGACAATCAGGATACCCAAAGAAATGCAGAAGTCGATCAAAGCAACAATGACAGAACTGGCAGGAATGATCAGTCTTGGGAAATAGACTTTACTGAGCATTGAACTGTTCGCCACCAGAGAATTGCTTGCCTCTGAAAACGCGTTCGCGAAAAATTGCCAGGGCAACATTCCGGCGCATACAAGTAAAACATAGGGAACTCCACCATCCGGCAACTTGGCCAGCTTGCCAAAGATGATGGTAAAAATTACCATCGTCACCAGTGGCCGGATTATGCTCCAGGCAATACCGATGGCCGTTTGTTTGTAACGGACCAGGATATCGCGCCATGAAAGAAAGTAAAAAAGTCCGCGAAATTTCCAGAGATCCTTCCAGTAATTCGCTACTCTCCGGTTCTGTTCAAGGATAATGTCGAATTCCGGTTCACTCATTGTTCAGTTCAGGTATAAAACTGAAAAAGCTGATGCGATCTTCTCACAGCAAATTTTCAACAATAAATTTCTAACTTATTTGGCGTAATTCACCGCTCTTGTTTCCCTGATTACGGTCACTTTCACCTGTCCGGGATACGTCATTTCAGTCTGAATTTTATTCGCGATATCAAATGAAAGAACCTCCGCTTGTTTGTCGGTGATCTTTTCGCTCTGAACAATTACACGCAATTCACGACCAGCCTGGATCGCAAATGTTTTCTCAACGCCTGGATACGACAAAGCGAGAGCTTCCATGTCTTTCAGACGTTTGATATAAGATTCCACCACTTCACGACGGGCACCCGGACGGGCGCCTGAAATGGCGTCGCACACCTGAACAATAGGAGAAATCATACTGTTCATTTCGATCTCATCGTGGTGGGCACCAATCGCGTTGCAGACTTCAGGGTTTTCCTTGAATTTCTCGGCGAGTTTCATACCGAGGATTGCGTGTGGCAATTCAGGTTCGTCTTCCGGAACCTTTCCAATATCGTGCAATAAGCCGGCGCGTTTGGCAAGCTTGACATTTAATCCAAGTTCAGCAGCCATGATCGCGCAAAGATTAGCGACTTCGCGGCTGTGTTGTAAGAGGTTTTGTCCGTAGGAAGAACGATATTTCATACGACCGACCATTCGGATCAGTTCGGGAGCCAGACCGTGGATCCCGAGATCGATGGTTGTACGTTTACCGACTTCCACGATTTCGTCTTCAAGCTGACGTTTAACTTTAGCAACGACTTCTTCGATACGTGCAGGGTGAATTCGTCCGTCGCTCACCAACTGGTGCAAAGCGAGACGAGCCATTTCCCGACGAACCGGGTCAAAGCCGGAGAGGATGATTGTTTCAGGGGTATCGTCAACGATGATTTCGACACCTGTAGCCGCTTCAAGAGCGCGGATGTTTCTTCCTTCACGTCCGATAATACGGCCTTTTACTTCGTCATTTTCGATATTGAAAACAGTCACAGCATTTTCTACTGCATGTTCTGTAGCGACTCGTTGGATAGTCTGGATAACAATACGTTTCGACTCCTTATTGGCAGTAAGTTTTGCTTCTTCCATGATGTCTTTGATATAAGACATCGCTTCTGTTTTCGCCTCAGCTTTCAGCGCTTCAACCAATTGGGACTTGGCCTGATCAACACTGAGTCCGCT
>CAYMMN010000478.1:0-2623 GCA_964391495.1 uncultured Flavobacteriales bacterium
GTTGATACTGCGAACCGGAGTCTTGGAAGCTGATGCATCAATCTGGATCATGTCAGTAGCCGGATTCGGATATACTTTCAAAGTACTTTGAATGAACGATGAATTATCGATTCCTGTTGTCAGATTCAATGATACTGCAACGCGATGATTCAGATAACCCATGATGGTATCAATGTAAGCAAGCGCTTTGTTACGACTCATGTCAGGATTGGTAGCAAGTGAATTGTACCAGATGGTATCGCAATGACCCTGAGTAAAACCAAGACCGAACATTGCAGTCATGTATACAGTTGTTGAATCATACCATTCCCATGGACCAGCTTGTCCTGTTGCAGGGCCCGGAGGGTCAGCCATTTCAAATGGGAACAAACCATCATAACCATCGTTAATCTGATTTGCACGAGTTGTGTATGGATCTGTCCATGTATTGTTTTGGAAAGCTGAGTTATTGCCCAATGAATCAGCAATACGAACAACGCGCCAGCTACCGCTTACATCGACAACAAAGTCGCCTGTAGTTGGAACGATAACCGGACCATCTTTATACGGAGCGAATGGATCATTCACTACATGGAATGCAATGATTGGAACATTTGGTCCGGCCTGTAACCAGGAACTGTCACCCAATGCGCCACCCATGTTGAACACGAATGCTACGCTATTGTCAACTCCGGGAGTGTTGGTACCCAGGTTGTAACCCGGAGCACCGCCATAACCGTCGAAATCACCCCAGATCGCCTGGTTGATATAAGATTGACCGGCTGTAAAACCATAAGACGCGTTGGTAGTTGCGGCAAGGAATTTCGGGAGGGAAATCTGGTTGGTGTTGTTAAGAGTAACATAAGCCATCGCAACATAACCACCCGAACCTGCACCACCAAGGATGAATTGATTTTCATCGATGTGGTAAGTGTTAGAGTTGTTGGCATCGTTACGGAAATAACGTACGCAGGCCTTTACGTCCTGCAAAGCACGGTATACAGCCTGTAACAGAGTTCCGGTACGGATGTCCTGTCCGGCAGAACCCAATGCTGCAGGGTTCCAGCCCAAACGGTAATCCATCGCGATAGCAGTATAACCACGACGTGCAAACTGACGGCACATTTCTGTAATAGTACTGTCGGTTTTAATACCAGTTGCCTGTCCGTTGTAGAAAATCGGAAGGAAGCTACCGGTATGAATCATGATCACTGTAGGGCGTGCACCCATCGTGTCACCAACAGGTTCGTATACATCGGCTTTCAGATCGATAGTATCCGCAGTTCCTGTCAGGAAGGAAATATTCTGTCCGTAGGTGATGTTGGGAGTTACATTCACTGAACTGAATACTTCACTTACAAAGCGTTGGGCGAATAATGTCCCGCTCATTGCGGACAAGCCCACGACTAAAAGTAAAGTAAGTAATGGTTTTCTCATGGTGTTTTTTTCTTTAAGGCAAACTTAACAGAATTTTGGCTCAATTCAAATAAATACCTTTTGCTTATCGCTCAAAGCAATTATCCGAACAATTGAGTAAAAAGGATTATTTGGTCAATTCCACCAACACAGAAAAATAAGCCATTCTGCCGACTTCAGGACCACCATAAACAGTGAATTTTCGATTGTCGAGCAGATTTGAACTGCCAAGCTTAAGCGTAGTGTGAATTTTAGGGATTTTGTAGGACACCTGAGCATCTACCAGATCATATGTTGGAACAAATCCGGTGAATTGTGGTGATCCTTCAAAATTGAAGCCTTTGATCCATTTGTAATTGATGTTGAAACCAACATTCTTAATATGGACTTTATTGAAAAGATAAACATCCAGATCACGTGCACTGAGTCCGACATTGTATTTATGCTCCGGCGAATTGAATGCAGGAATCAATGGATCTGTTGAACCTCCGCGGTCCAGGAGGTTGTAGGAATAATTCCCGTTGAGAGCAAAGAACTTTTTGAAATAATACGTCATTCCAACCGAAACTCCCCGAGTTGTAACCTGATCTTTTGAATTTGTAGCGACACGATAAATGTTATTCAGGTTGAATAAATTTACAGCAGGCACATAATCTACAGAGGCTCCGATTTTATAGCCGATAAATTTTTTATACCAGCTGTAATATGCAACCATATCGACATACAAATTTTTGAAAAGCGTGGTACGGTAACCCAATTCAACAGTTTTCACTTCTTCCGGACGAATAGGATCAACATTAAAATACACAAGCGTATCCGGATTCTGAGAGTTGAATGCATTCAACATACTTTCAATCGTGACGAGTGAATCAAAACCTGTGAGATTCCCAACCAGCAAAGCACGACCAACATTGTAATACAAATACTGATCAGCTAGTGTAGGATTCCGGATCGCCGAGGATAAGGAGATTCTTACAATCTGCGCGGGATTGATGGTATACACACCACTCAATGCCGGCGAAAAAAGGTAATTGAAGTTTTCATTTTTGTCGAGACGTGCGGTAAGATCAATTTTCAGTTTATCACCGATGAATCGTTTTTGCAAACCTGCATAAAACCCGAATTCACGATTCTTGATCACATAACCACCGGTATCACGGAAAATAGTTCCTTTGGAATCCGGACGGTATTCACGGAAGTTTCCACCAACGGTGATCTCCATGATCTT
>CAYMMN010000479.1:0-2614 GCA_964391495.1 uncultured Flavobacteriales bacterium
AATCAGATTTGGGTTCCAGTGATATCAGAATTCAACCAGTGTACCTACGGATTCTCCATCGAGAACCTTGATCAGGTTACCTGGCTTGTTCATGTCGAAAACGATAATCGGAACTTTGTTTTCATTACAAAGTGTGAAGGCTGTGAGATCCATAACCTTTAATCCTTTTTCATAGACTTCATCGAATGTAACCGTATCGTATTTCACGGCGTCCTTAAACTTTTCCGGATCCGCGTTGTAAATACCATCGACACGGGTTCCTTTGAGGATAACATCAGCTCCAATTTCAATCGCACGCAGAGAGGCAGCTGTGTCTGTAGTAAAATACGGATTCCCGGTACCGGCGCCGAAAATCACCACCCGGCCTTTTTCCAGATGTCGTACGGCTCTGCGTTTGATATAAGGCTCGCAGATTTGTTCCATTTTAATAGCAGACTGAAGACGTGTACTGACACCAATCTTTTCCAGCGCCGACTGTAAAGCCATACTGTTGATGACTGTTGCGAGCATACCCATATAATCACCCTGCACACGATCAATCACATCTTCCACATCGTTGTTCACGCCTCTGAAAATGTTCCCTCCTCCAATTACAATCGCCACTTCAACGCCCATTTTCACTACCGATTTGATGTCTTCAGAATATTTTTTCAGACGGTCGTGATCGATACCAAATTCCTTTTCACCCATCAAAGATTCTCCACTGAGTTTTAAAAGGATGCGTTTGTATTTCATAGTAGGTGGTTTTCGAATGCTAATTTATGGATTTTTTTTTATTGGGGACAGGACGGAAGATTGGTGAATGGTGATTGAAGATTTTTGAATTAACTCCCAACTCCCGACTCAGTACTCCCGACTACTTCAAAGTCTGAAACTAAATTCCACTCCCTTGCCCTTTTCCAAAATAATGGGCAAAAAAAAAGAGAACCTTTCGATTCTCTTTTTTCATTTTTCTTATCCTAATTTCACCCGCTTCATTGCAGTGACTTTGAGGTTCTTGTCGATACCTTCAAGGTACTGGCGGACTGTTTTCTTTTCGTCCTTAATGAAGACCTGGTTGAGCAGGGTATATTCGTTATAGAATTTGTTCAGTTTACCGAGAGCGATTTTCTCGATCATGTTTTCAGGTTTACCTTCCTGACGAGCCTGATCTTTACCGATTTCGATTTCGCGCTCAAGAGTTTTAGCGTCAACATCGTCTTTATCGATAGCTACAGGAGCCATTGCTGCAGTTTGCATGGCAACGTCACGGCCTGCTTCGTCAAGGTTTGCTGAAGTAGCGCTGAATCCAATCATGGAAGCAAGTTTATTGCCCGGGTGATTGTAAACGATAACTTTTTCAGCGTTCACCAGTTGGTAGTCAACCACATCGATCTTTTCACCGATTTTGCCCATTTGTTCAATGAGGGTTTCGCCTACAGTCTGGTTACCGAGTTTCAGGTTTTTCAGGTCATCAGCAGTTGCAGGTTTATTTGCAATCGCGAGATCCAGGATAGATTCACCGTATTTAATGAAATCAGCATTCTTTGCTACGAAATCAGTTTCGCAGCAAACAGCAACAACCACTCCGGTTTTGCCATCAGCTGTTACTTTACCATAAACATAACCTTCTTTCGCTTCGCGATCCTGGCGGTTAGCGGCGATCTTTTGTCCTTTTTTACGAAGGATATCGATTGCTGCTTCGAAATCTCCATTGGCTTCGGTGAGGGCTTTTTTACAATCCATCATTCCCGCGCCTGTTTGCTGGCGGAGTTTGTTTACATCACTTGCACTGATTGCTACTGTACTCATTTTTGTACTCCTTATTATTTAGGGTAATAAATTACTTACGATTGGTTGTTCTTTTACGTGGAGTTGCTCCTGCTTTTGGTGCTGCCGGTGCTCCGCCTTCTGCTTCTTCGTCTTCATCAGCGATAGCGACAACTTTATCGGTACCTGCCAATTCAGCTTCTTCTTCCTTCTCTTTTTCCATTTCCTTGTCCACTTTACGCTCAGCAAGACCTTCTTCGATTGCTTTAACCATTGTGTCAACGATCAGCGCAATTGATTTTGTCGCGTCATCATTTGCAGGAATAGCAAAATCAACCTGAGTTGGGTCTGTATTCGTATCCGTGATGGCGAAAGTCGGGATGTTGAGTTTCTGAGCTTCAGCAACAGCGATGTGTTCTTTGTTGATGTCAACGATGAACAAAGCTGCAGGCAGACGGCTAAGGTCGGCGATACTTCCGAGGAACTTCTCCATTTTCGCTTTCTGACGGGTAATTTGCAGACGCTCTTTTTTGGAGATGTTTTCAAATGTACCATCGGTTGCCATTTTCTCGAAACCGGTCATTTTCTTCACCGATTTACGCACTGTCGCGAAATTGGTAAGCATACCACCGGGCCAGCGTTCAGTGATGAAAGGCATGTTCACTTTATCGGCACCTGCAGACACAATTTCTTTAGCCTGCTTTTTGGTAGCGACGAACAATACTTTCTTGCCTGACTTTGCAATTTGTTTCATTGCATTCGCTGCTTCGTCTATTTTAGCAACAGTCTTGTTGAGGTCGATGATGTGGATACCACGGGCTTCCATGAAAATATAAGGAGCCATCTTCGGGTTCCACTTGCTCTT
>CAYMMN010000480.1:0-2599 GCA_964391495.1 uncultured Flavobacteriales bacterium
AGGTTCGCTTTAGCAGCACCCTGAGTGAGCGCGAAAATAGAAGGACCGGAACCACTGATACTGCAGGCAAGAGCGCCTTTCAGCAAAGCGGCTTCCTGAACAGCATAGAAATGGGGAATCAAAGCTGCACGTGCCGGCTCTGCAACATGATCTTCAACTGCTCTTGATATCAGTTGATAATCCGATTTAAACAATCCTGCAACGAATGCTGCAGTATTGGCCCACTGTGTGATGCCGGTTTTCATTTTAATTTCCTGTGGCAAAACAGCTCTGGAATCACGCGTGAGGACCTCGACATGCGGATGAACAACAACCACATGCAGATTGGATGGTACCGGAAGTGAAATAATATCCAGCGGATCATAAGAGCGAATCAATACTATGCCTCCGAGGAGGCAAGGTGCTACATTGTCTGCATGTGCGGACCCGCAGGCAACGCGCTCCCCTTCCATCGCGAAGTGAACCAGCGCGCTTTTTTCAAAAGGACGGCCCATCAACTCATTCGCAGCGAACACAGCCGCTGCACTGCTTGCCGCACTTGATCCGAGCCCGCTTCCCAATGGCATTTGCTTTTTCAAAACAATATCAAATCCCTGATTCAGCTCCATGTAACGCATCATCGCCGCTACAGAAACACCGGCAGTATTTTTATCTGCATCCCTCGACAATTTCCCTCCGTCTCCCGTCATTTTCACGATCCTGATTTCATGCAGATCATTTTTTTTCATTTCCACAAAATCTCCGGGAGCATTGATGGCAAGACCCATCACGTCGAAACCGCAGGCCAGATTGGCTACAGTCGCCGGAGCAAAAACACGTACAGATCGATTACCTTTTGATGCCATTTTAAAAATATTTGCTTACCAGAGAATAGCTTATTTTCAGATTCAGTCAAAGTAATTTCCAACACTGATCACTTCCGCGAACACACCAGCCGCGGTCACTTCCGCACCTGCTCCCGGTCCTTTCACAACCAGCGGTCGATCATGGTAACGTTCTGTTGTGAAGGAAATAATGTTATCACTACCTGATAAATTGTAAAAAGGATGCTTCGAATCAACTTCCTGCAAACTGATTTTTGCTTTTCCATTTGCAAGTGATGCAATAAATCGAAGTACTTTTTGATTCTTCATCGCCTTATCTCTGCGCTTTCCAAACACATCGTTATTGCGTTCGAGTTCGATGAGAAAATCATTTACTGTTTTGGCTTTCTGACAGGATGGTGGTAAAATCTGCTCGATGTCGATATCCTTCATTTCGATATCCAGTCCGGTTTCTCGGGCAAGAATAAGAAGTTTACGCGCGACATCCTTTCCGCTCAGATCAATACGTGGATCAGGTTCTGTATAGCCACGTTGCATTGCTTCTTTTACGATATCACTGAAACGGGTATCTTCTTTGAATGTATTAAAGATAAAGGATAGTGTACCCGACAGAACCGCCTCAATCCTGAGAATACGGTCACCGCTGGTGAGTAAATCCGTGAGTGTATTAATCACCGGCAAACCCGCGCCAACATTGGTCTCGTAAAAGAAACGGACATTTCTGCGACGGGCGATTTCACGAAGCTTTTTGTAATTACTCAGTTTGCCGGAATTTGCAATTTTATTCGGCGTCACAATGGAAACACTGCTTTCCAGAACTTCTGCATAGTGAGCAACCACATCTTCACTTGATGTACAATCAATGAAAATACTTTGTGGCAGATTCATTTCCTTCATCCGCTGAATATATTTTCCTAATTCCATTTTTTCAGTGGATTCGGAAAGTAGGTCCTGATATTTACTCAGACTAAGTCCGTCCGGATTAAAGACCATTTTCCTGCTGTTGGCAATACCCACCACAGAAATCTCAAGCGAACGGGCATGACGCAAATGCTGTTTGTGTTTTTCTATTTGCTTCAATAAGGTGCTTCCAATGAGTCCGCAGCCGACGAGAAATACAGACAACGTTTTGACATCCGAAAGGAAAAAAGACTGGTGCAATGAGTTGAGCGCCTTGTCGAGGTTTTCCTTTTGAACGACTACAGAAATATTGAGCTCAGAAGAACCCTGAGCGGTAGCAACTACACTGATACCATTTTTTCCAAGTGCCTGGAACAATCTTCCTGAAACACCGGGAGTATTGCGCATGTTTTCACCGATCACCGCGACGATGGAAAGCTTCTCTTCCACTCTCACTCGCTCAATGAGTTTAGCTTTGATCTCGAGCGCAAATGCATCTTCAATTGCCTGACGTGCCAAATCTGAATCACCGGGCTTCACCGCGAAACTAATCGTATGCTCCGAACTTCCCTGCGTAATCAAAATCACATTTACTTTTGCGAGTGACAAAGCGCCGAACAATCTTGCTGAAATTCCGGCTACACCAACCATTCCGCTTCCCTGCAATGTGAGCAATGCAATATCATCGATCGAAGAAATTCCCTTGATCATAAAATCATAATCACGAGAAACTGTAGAGATCAATGTCCCACGTGCTTCCGGACGAAACGTATTGCGGATCCACAATGGAATTCCTTTTTCAAGAGCCGGTAAAATCGTTGGAGGATGAATGACTTTCGCCCCGAAATGCGACATTTCCATCGCTTCCTCATACG
>CAYMMN010000481.1:0-2598 GCA_964391495.1 uncultured Flavobacteriales bacterium
AACACCCTTGTAGATGATCCGGATGAATCAGAAGAAATTGTTCAACAGGTATTTATTCATGTTTGGGAAAGGAGGGAGAGTTTGGAAATTAATTTGAGTCTCCAGGCTTATCTGTTCAAAGCCGTCCGCAATTCTTCTTTGAATAAAATTAAACACGGAAAAGTACGACAATTGTACGCGGAGGAAGTCAACGCGCTTTCTTCAAAATCTGAACCTGCTACACAGATAACCTTTCAGAATGAATTGCAGGAACAGATTCATCATGCCATCGAAAGTCTTCCGGAACAATGCCGGATCATTTTTAAATTAAGTCGGTTTGAAGAGTTGAAATACGCTGAAATCGCGGATCATCTTGGATTGTCAATCAAAACAGTAGAGAACCAAATGGGGAAAGCTTTGAAAATAATGCGAGAGAAATTAAAAGACTATCTCCCATTATTGATTTTCTTTCTTTCATTCTGTAACTAAAAACTTTTGGAAAACAATTTCGAACATATCGAAGACATTATCGCCAAATTCCTTGCCGGTGAAGCGAGTCCTGAAGAGATGAAAACTCTTGAGGCGTGGAAGTCTGCCCACCCCGATCATCAAAAGGAGTTCGACCAGATGTCGCATTTGTTTTCAGCCAGCGCAGCACTAAAGCAAAATCTGGATGTGGATACAGACAGGGCCTGGAGAAATGTTAAGAAGGCCATTCATACTGATAAGGGAAAGATAATTCCTCTCCATAAGAAAAACAATCTGCAATGGGTCATGCGGATCGCGGCTATTCTGATCCTCACAGGATTCCTGGGTTCGCTGATTTATTTTGGTGTTCAACCGATTGCCGGCACACAGCAGGAAATTGCTGCCGGTGATTCTATTCATTCCGCCATTTTACCCGATGGATCTGAAATCACCCTCAACAAACACAGCTCCGTTCAATACGCGACAAAAGGATATTCGAGAAAGCGAGTTGTGAAATTAAAAGGCGAAGCTTTCTTTGATGTGAAACACGATGAACAAAATCCATTTACTGTTGAAACAGGATCGCTGGTGATTCAGGATATCGGTACATCATTTAACGTGAGAACAAATGAGAGTAATGGAATTGTAATTGTTTCCGTGGTTTCCGGAGAAGTAAAAGTTCAGGCTGCCGAAGATCGTTCCATACTGCTTTCAGCAGGTGAGGAAGCTTCGTATCACCCGGATACAAGAGTGTTTGAAAAAACAGAAGCGATGGACAAAAACGTTTCTGCTTATAAAGACAAAATATTCATTTTCGAAAATGCCGAGCTGTCACGTGTTATCAGGACATTGAATGATATCTATGGATCTAGCCTCGTTCTGGAGAATGAAAAACTTTCGGAATGCAGAATAACGGCTACATTCAACAACGAGAATATTGATGACATCGCGAATGTAATTGCAGAGACATTGGGTCTCACTTTGCAAAAAGAAAATGGAGCGATAATATTCAAAGGCAATGCGTGCAACTAAATTTTCTTTGCCGGGTTTGTTGTTGTTGATCCTGCTTTTTTCAGGTGGATGCAGTGTAATTGCGCAGGTTCCTTATTTGGAAAGAAAAATTTCCGGGAACTTCAAGGAAACTCCTGCTGACCAGGCTTTGAAACAAATTTCAGATCAGGGTGGATTTACTTTTTCTTATGGACAACAGGTTATCAGCGATGTAAAACCGCAGACATTTCAATACAGGAACAAAACTGTAAGGGAAGTATTGGACCATCTTTTTTCCGGACAGGTTTCTTATAAGGAAAAAGGCAAACATGTCATTCTTCAGAAAATGCCTCCGAAATCTGAAGAAAAGCAACAGGAATATTTTATTGTCAGTGGATATGTGACCGATGGTCAAACTGGAAATCAGATTCCATCAGCGAGTATTTATGATAAGAGCAGCCGTGTTTCGGCTGTGACAAATCAATACGGCTATTTTAATTTGAAAATCAGTCAGCAGGAAAATCTGAAGACCATTACGCTCTATGTAAACAAAGAGAAATACAAAGACACTATCGTTTATATAAACCAATCCGGTCGGAGCATTTTAAACCTTACCATTTATCCGGATCAGAAAATTGTTTCGTATGTCGATTCATCTGCCATCAACGATAGCATTTTTACAGTGAACCGACTGGCGCTGGTAAATATGATTCTGAGCGAGCAGGAACAAGCCAATACACGGAACATTAAGGATACTTTATTCAGGAAATTTCAGTTTTCATTTCTTCCTTATCTGGGAACAAATCTGAAGCTGAGTGGAAATACCGTCAACGACTATTCACTGAATGTATTAGCAGGGTATTCGATGGGAACAAGGAAACTCGAGATCGCGGGATTAGTAAACGTAGACAGAGACTCCGTGAAGTACGCGCAAATCGCAGGGCTTGTCAACATTACCGGAGGCCCTGTACAAGGCGCACAAATTGCGGGTTTGGTGAATTACAACATTCGTCCGGTAAAAGGTGTACAGGTAGCCGGACTTGTGAATACAAATATGGATTCATCAAAAGCCGCTTCCATAGCAGGTTTGCTGAATGTGAATCTCAAGTCGTCACAGGGAGTTCAGGTTGCCGGCTTGCTTAATTTCAATCTGAAATCCTG
>CAYMMN010000482.1:0-2597 GCA_964391495.1 uncultured Flavobacteriales bacterium
AAAGCATGTAATTTTTATTTATCGCAATATTACGATAAGTTTTTCAATTCTATTTCATTTAATATCCTGGTACCTGGTACTTAATACCTGGTACCAGGTATTAGGAACCAAGTACCAGGTATTAGGTTTGATTTTTTTCATTCCAATCCCATATCTTTTCTTGGCCATTTTTTGACTTTTCGAATTTATTTTTTTAAAATCATAAATCATAAATCATAAATCAAAACCCGGAACCCGGAACCCGGAACCCGGAACCCGGAACCCGAAACCAAAAAAAGCCCTATCTTTGCCCCATGTTATTGCAAAACACACGCAGAATAGCCTTTTTGGTCTTCTTGCTCACAACTTGCCTGTTTTCAGCAGGAAAGGTGTCGGGAAAGGATGTACGTGCTGTTTCCGGTACGGAGATGCTGATGCCGGTGGCTTCGGAAATCGCTTCAGCTGGTCAGCCTGCGGTTGAAACTGCAACTTTATCAATTGGCGTAAGCGTTTCTTCTCCTTCTGTGTCTAAACTGCGATCCGGACTTCTTGATGTCGTTTCACAGGCTTTAGCTGTTTCATTTATTACTGAATCCGTTTTTTATTCCATTGGAACTCCTGTTCAGACAAAACAAGGACTCTTTCTGATTCACCGACAGCTCCTGATCTGAGCCGTTAATCCCATTTTTTTATCATCAATACACTTCATGTCTGTTCAGACATTGAATTAGTATTGGATCATTTTGCCATTGGTCTGGCAATTGAAATTGCTGATTGTAGATTGTTGATTGTAGATTACCTATGATCAATCAGCAATCTAAAATCTACAATCCTAAAATCTAAATCTCTCCTCATGGAAACCAACAACAACGAAACCAACAACAACGAAACCAACAACAAACAACAACATGGTCTATTATTCCCGGTGCTATTTGTAGCCGGAGTGATTGTTCTGTTGGTATTACTCAAATCTATTTTGTGATGTGTTGGGTTGCGCTCCGGTTTGTTTAGGGTTAAGGGAGTGCAACCCGACCTTCCTTATTTGTCTGTTTTTAGTATTCACTGAAAATTGGCTTTGAAAGACCTACATTAGATTTGGTATTTCTCCCTCTTTGCATTCTTAAAAGATGTCTGGAGGGTAATGTTTCATTATTTAAAACCCCCTGACTATGTCATTATACGTACTCATTCAGAATTCTCTTGAAGAATTCAAACATGTTGCGTTTCCCAAAAAGAAGGGAAATGCTAAATCTCGCAAAGGTCCGGGAAGATTTTCTTCTATGTTCCTCCTCTCACTCGGAATTCTTTCCGCTTGTCTGGGTCTGAAAGGATTTCTTCTTCCCAATCATTTCATTGATGGAGGAGTCACGGGTATTTCAATGTTGATTAGTTTTCTTTCCGGAATTCCTTTGCCTCTGTTGATCGTCCTGATCAATATCCCTTTTGTAATCCTCGGTTACCGGCAAATCGGATTTGTTTTCGCGCTCAAAACTACACTCGCTGTACTTGGCCTCGGTCTCTCGCTTTGGTTAATCGAATTCCCGGATATCACTCACGATAAATTGCTCGTCGCAGTCTTTGGCGGCTTTTTCCTCGGAGCCGGAATCGGTCTGGCCATCCGTGGTGGCGGTGTACTCGATGGTACCGAAGTCCTCGCGCTTGCCATAAGTCGTAAAGCGGGAATGTCCGTTGGTGATATCATCCTGCTGTTTAATATCCTCATCTTTTCCGCTGCCGCTTACCTGCTCGATTTTGAAAGAGCAATGTATTCTACACTCACCTATCTCTCCGCTTCCAAAACCATCGACTTTGTCATCCACGGACTGGAAGAATATACCGGAGTAACAATCGTGTCTGATCGTTCCGAAGAAATTCGTCGCATCATCATTTATCAAATGGGCGGAGGTGTAACTTTATTAAAAGGGAAAAGAGGTTATGGAAGTCATGGCGACAAAAACCACGACATGGATGTGATTTACACGGTCATCACCCGTTTGGAAATCAACAAGCTGAAAGGACTCGTAGAACTCATCGATCCGCAGGCCTTTATGGTGATGCACAGCATCAACGATACAAAGGGCGGTATGATCCGAAAAAATCCTTTGCACCGTCTAAACAAAGCCTGATTTCCTCAGCCTATTCTATATACTTTTCAAATTCTTTTGTAAACCATCCTGTATCAGGTGATTACATTCCATTTTGAAAATCCCGGGGATTGAACAATAACATTGTCTTATTGATAAACGATCGGGCAAGCACCCTTCTTAATATTCAGAAAATACTACTTTTACCCGACCTATCCTATGTTCGAAGCAGCTGCAAGAATCATTCTTCGTTATCGCACAATCACTCTGATCACCTTGCTGACCCTCACAGTGGTGATGGGATTTTTAGCAACCAAGGTCCAGTTGAGCTATGAGTCTGCAAAGATTCTACCGGTTACAGATTCAACCTATGCGCAATACCTGAAATTCAAAGAGAAATTCGGAGAAGATGGTACCGTCATGGTCATCGGTTTTAAAAGCGATAAAATCTGGGAACAAAAAACTTTTGCAGGCTGGTATGAGCTCACCAATAAAATCAAAGCGATTGAAGGAATCCAGGAAGTTGTTTCCATC
>CAYMMN010000483.1:0-2593 GCA_964391495.1 uncultured Flavobacteriales bacterium
CAACATGTTTAAGAGTGTACTAACGAAGATAATCGCGGATACACTGGTCCACAATCCGGTACGAGCTGTACTTTCAGCCGGTGGAACGAGTTGGGTAATCGTTCGTCCGGCTTTTTTATTGATGTAGATGCAAACGACAACAGTACACAGCAGATTAATCATCATTGCGGCGTCTACAGTCAGTTTGTTGTGATCTGAATAATAATAAATACAACCAACACTGATAAAAACCGGGAGCAGGATATAAATCGGAAGCAGAGAAGTTTTTATTTGCTGCAAAGCACGCAAGACAGAACTGGCCTGATAGATAAAAGCGAGAAACGGCAACAACAACACTGCCCAGAACAAACCTTCAGAAAAACTGATGTTGAATTTTTTAGCCTTAGCCAGCAGAAAAACAAACAATGCGATACTGCAGGCAATGGAAATAAATGTGATCAGTCGGTACGAAAAGCGAATGAAGCCATGCACATATCCATATTCCTTTTTCGCGATCGCGGAAGGTATAAAGCGCAAGGCGCTGGTATCCATACCGAAGAGGCTGATGGCAAGCAGAATGTTAACGATGGTGATGATGACTGTATAATCTCCATATGCTTTCGGACCCATGAGTCGGGCCAGCAGCACCTGGCTGAGATAAATCAACAACAGGCCAAGCACCCGAAACACAAAGGAGTGTGAAATGGATTTGAGCAATCCATCCGGGTTTTTGTATTGAGAAAATATATTCAAAACCTGTTCCATAGGGGTTTTACCGGAAACGTATTCGGTTTCGGTTGTGCTTACTATTTACTTGTCGCTCCGCAAAAATCGAGAATTATTTTATCACTTGCCATGGTGATTGAACGGAATTCTTTGTGCGAAACAAGGAACACAATGATATCGGCTTCCATCGCGGCTCTCAGCGTATCCGTAATTTCCAGTTCAGCATGTTTGCGGATATTGGGTTCAACAGCCATGACTTTGAATTTCTCTGCTTCGAGTTCATGATAGATTTCCAAAGCCGGTGATTCGCGCAAATCATCAATATCCTGTTTGTAGGAAAGTCCCATGCAGGCTATCATTGGTGCACGGCCTTTATCTTTCTGGAATTTCTTTGCGGCGGTTTTAATTTTCTTCATCACCCATTCTCTTTTGTAATTGTTGATGAGACGCGCCTGTTTGATGATTTTTGCTTCTGTAGGAAACTCAGAAACAATGAACCATGGATCTACCGCGATGCAATGACCACCAACACCGGGACCGGGTTTCAGAATGCGAACACGCGGGTGTTTACTCGCAAGATCAATCAGTTCATTGACATTGATATCCGCTTTGTCGCAAATCATTGACAACTCATTCGCGAAGGCGATGTTTACATCGCGATAGGCATTCTCAACAAGTTTGCACATCTCCGCTGTGCGTGAGTTGGTGCGATGGAGATTACCTTTCACAAACTTTGAATAAAAACGAACCGCTGATTCTGTGCTTGCTTCATCAATTCCACCGATGACACGGTCGTTCTGTTGCAATTCATAGATGACACTTCCTGGCAATACACGCTCCGGACAATAGGCGATCCAGATTTTATCTTTCAATTCAGGTCTTTCCTTGAAAATGATTTTCGCCATTTTCTCGGTTGTACCAACAGGACTGGTTGATTCGATGATAAACAGATTGCCGGTTTTCAAATGCGGCAACACCATACGGGTCGCCTTTTCGACGAATGACAAATCCGGTTGATGATTTCCTTTGAAGGGAGTCGGAACGGCGACAAGAAAAACATCGGCAGGTTTCACTTGTGTGGAAGCAAGTAAATGTCCACGCTGAACACCGTAATGAACCAATCCTTCCAAATCAGGTTCAACGATGTGGATTTTACCTTTGTTGATTGTGTCTACTACAGATTTATTTACATCCACACCATTGACGGTGATTCCCTTACTGGCAATCAAAGCGGCGGTTGGCAGGCCAATATAACCGAGGCCCATGATGGTTACATTCATAATAATTTTCTTTTCACCGGAGAACATTACCTTCAGAGAAGATCAATGTTCCCGGTTTTACTATTTTATTTTTAAAATAATATCCGCGATTTGTTTGCATGCTGTACCATCACCGTAAGGATTGACAGCTTTTGCCATTTTCTCATACGCGACTTTATCGGAAAGTAAAGTCACGAGTTCACGAATGATAACATCTTTATCTGTTCCAACTAATTTCGCTGTACCGGCATCAACGCCTTCCTGTCGCTCTGTTACTTCACGCATAACCAATACAGGTTTGCCAAGTGAAGGCGCTTCTTCCTGAAGACCGCCGCTATCGGTGAGTACCACATAACATTTTTCCATGATCCAGATAAAATGAGGGTAATCAAGCGGTGTGATGAGGTGAACATTCTTCAATCCGCTGAGCAAACGGTTAACAGGTTCCTGTACATTCGGATTGAGATGAACAGGATAAACAAATTCAACATCCGGAAATTGTGAGGCGACGGTTTTGATCGCATGACAAATATTTTCGAATGGTTCACCAAAACTTTCGCGACGGTGACCTGTGATGAGTACAATTCGGTGATCCAGTTTTATGCCGGCAAATGCTTTCGCATATGCAT
>CAYMMN010000484.1:0-2581 GCA_964391495.1 uncultured Flavobacteriales bacterium
CTTCCAAAGCTTTCAAAAGTTCTGCTAAATTTTCTACCCTGAAATTGATCATCAGACTCTTTTCACTCGGTAAAAAATAATTGGCAGGAGTAGGGAACATGCTAAACGCGGTTGTACAAACTTCCTCCGGTTTATTCTGGTTACGCCATTTCAAACTCGCATACACATGCGTGCCGAATGGAATTCCCAGATGATCTTCATACCAGCGGGCAAGAAATTTCGGATCGCCGGCTTGTATAAAAACTCCTCCTAGTCCAGTTACTTTTGCCATTGTTGTGCAGGTTTTAGTATCCCAAAATTTTCAACATACTCTTTGCACTTTGCTCTTTTGCAAAAAGACGGGTTGTAATTTCACCTTCTTCATCACGGTCAATGATCACGTGTTTAGGTGCCGGCACCAGACAGTGCTGAATTCCACCGTAGCCGCCAATACTTTCCTGGTAAGCGCCGGTATGGAAAAATCCAATGTACAAGGTCTCACCTTTGGGTTCATCTTCCTTGGGAAGATAGACCTGGTTGACGTGTGATTCGGTATTGTAATAATCATCACTGTCGCAGGTCAGACCGCCAATATTCACACGGTTGTAATCCTTTTCCCAGTCGTTGATCGCAAGCAGAATGAATTTCTGTTTGATGCCCCAGGTATCCGGAAGTGTAGTGATAAATGAACTGTCAATCATGTACCACAGCTCATTATCGTTCTGTTGTTTTTTGTCGATGATGGAGAACAGTGTCGCGCCACTCTCAGCAACAGTGAAACTACCGAATTCCGTAAAAATGTTTGGCTCGTCGACTCCCTGTGCTTTGCAAGTTTGTTTGATTTGTTTGATAATCTGTTCAGCCATGTATTCGTAATCGTATTCAAATCCGAGGGACTTACGAATCGGCCAGCCGCCACCGATATCAAGAGAATCAAGAGTAGGACAGATCTTTTTCAGTTCGCAATAAACATTCACACATTTATTCAGCTCACTCCAGTAATAAGCATTGTCCTTAATTCCTGTATTGATGAAAAAGTGTAGCATCTTGAGCTGGAACTTTGAATTCTTCTTCAGGTTTTTCAGGTAATAATCTTTGATCTCATCATAACGGATCCCAAGCCTGGAAGTGTAAAACTCAAAATTGGGTTCTTCACCTGCGGCAATGCGGATTCCGACTTTTACTTTTTTACGTCCTTTGATTTTCTTCTCATACAAAGGCAACTCGTTCATGTTGTCCAGAACCGGAATGACATTTTCAAAACCATCGTTGATCAGTTCGCTGATGTATTGAATGTATTGCGGACGTTTGTAACCGTTACAGATGATAAAGACGTTCTTATCGATTTTCTTCTCCTGGTAAAGTGATCGGATGATCGGAATGTCAAACGCAGAGGAAGTTTCGAGGTGGACATCGTGTTTTAAAACTTCATGCAAAACGAACGAAAAATGCGAACTCTTCGTACAATAACAGTAAGTATAGGACCCTTTATAGTCGGCTTTTGCGATCGCTACATTGAAAATTCGCTTGGCTTTCTTAATTTGTGATCCTATTTTGGGCAAATAAGTGATTTTCAGAGGAGTACCGTATTGTTTGATAATTTCCATCAAGTCAATACCGTAAAAGTGGAGCTGGTTATCGATCACTTCAAATCCTTCCTGCGGAAAGTAAAAGGTTTGCTCGATGAGGTCGCGATAGGTGTTCTTCATTTTATTCAGGGAGGGAATGAGTGGTTCTGGAGATTCCGGGACAAGAAGTAAGTCACCCGGATTGACAAATTTCTGCTAAAGTAAGTAACTTACATTTATTACATACGTAGGGAATAAATTTTTTGAATAGAATAAACGAAAGGTAAACAATGAAAAAGATCAGGTTTGTTGAAGTGAAGTCAGAGGTAGGAGCCGGTACCCGCGGAGCAAGCATGGGTCCGGATGCGATCAAAATTGCCGCCTTCGATTATGGTAGTACGCTCTTTAAAAAGATTGATTCAGTAGAAGTACAGACGGAGAATCTCAGTTTGTTCGAATCGCCCGGAAGTCCGTACGCGAAGAGAATTAAAAGTTTGCTCACCGTTCTGGAGCGCACAGCCAACGTGGTAAAAAATTCTCTCAAGAATAATGAGTTCCCGATTGTGCTGGCAGGAGACCACAGTACTTCCGCCGGCACGATCTCCGGTATTAAAATGGCTTACCCGAAACAACGTCTCGGAGTGATCTGGATCGATGCGCACGCCGACATGCATTCACCCTGGACCACACCTTCAGGCAACATGCACGGGATGCCATTGGCCGCTGTTCTCGCTGAGGACAATGCCAGCAACAAGATGAACAAGCCGGATAAAGAGACATTGGAATACTGGGGAAAGATAAAAAGAATAGGAGGGATCACTCCAAAAATTGACTGGAACGACCTGGTTTTTATCGCTTTGCGTGACGTTGAACCGGAAGAATCCTATTTGCTTAAAAAGAATAAAGTCAAAATATTCAGCACGAACGATGTGAAGCGGAACGGTGTTGAGAAGATCGCCCGTGATGCTCTGGCTCATTTGTCACGCTGTCACATGATTTACATTTCATTCGATGTGGACAGTATGGATTCCTCG
>CAYMMN010000485.1:0-2572 GCA_964391495.1 uncultured Flavobacteriales bacterium
GTACCCTGAAATTGAATCTCACATGGGACGCCAGCATCATGGATCCCAGACAAATAACAATGTCAATCAGAAAAATGATCCAGCGCGGGGTGTTTCTTTCAATTAGTTTAAACTGCATGGGCTTCAAAGATACGCTTCTGTTTTTATTGTTATAAATAAAGTATCAATGAAGCGGCAACAAGATTTTAAATTCGGCCCATTCCCCGACATCGCTGCTTACTGTGAGTTCTCCCTGATGGCCTTTTCGGATGATGTCATAGCTGAGTGAAAGACCCAGTCCGGTTCCTTCGCCTGTTGGTTTTGTAGTAAAAAATGGCTGGAAAATACGCTCCACTATTTCCTTTGGAATGCCCATACCATTGTCGTGTATCAGGATTTGGAGGTAGTTTTTTTTCTGGCTCGTACTGACTTTCAGCACCGGTGAAAATGCTTCCTTCTTTTTTTCTCCCTCTACAGCGCTTGCATTGTGTTTTGCCTGAATTTTTTTTTGCTTTTCATTCATAGAATAAAAGGCATTATTGAAAAGATTGATGAGGACACGTCCGACATCCTGCGGGAAAACAGGAATGAGCGGAAGGCTGGTATCGAGGTCTTTTTCAAGTTGACACGAAAAAGCAGGATCTTTTGCTTTCATTCCATGTACCGAAATGTTGAGATAATGATCAATAATTTTATTAATATCGGTAGTTTCTTTTTCTCCGCTGTTGGAACGACTGTGCAACAACATACCTTTCACGATACTGTCGGCACGTTTTCCATGATGCATTACTTTGGACATATTATCACGGAGGTTGTTTAGAATATCCTGTTTTTCATTCTCTTCAGTGGTTTGAAAATAATCTTCGATGAGCTCGACTCCAAGTTCTGAGAAGTTGGTAACAAAATTCAGAGGGTTCTGAATCTCATGAGCTATACCGGCTGTCAGTTCCCCAAGTGATGCCATTTTTTCGTTATGAATCAATTGGGCCTGAGTATTCTTCAGTTTCTGATAAACAAGTGCATTTTCAAGTGCGACCGCGGTATAAGGCAAAAGAGAGTGGATCATTTCTGCATGGTACGGCTCATACGCCTTGACCCGAAAACTCATCACACTGATTGCGCCGATATCACGGTCTCCGATGTACAAAGGGAAACTAAGAATCGAATTGATCCAGCGTCCATCAACAGATTTCAAGGGTGCATGCACATATCGGCCGTAATCTTTTACCGCATCATTCAGAAAAATTTCTTTTCTGTTGGAAAGGCACCATTCCGCCATGTGGTTGTGGTAATCAGGAGGAAGGTTTCCACTGATATTTTCCCCCTGCATACTATGTAGTATTTTCCATTTGTTATTTGAAGAGGAATAAATTCCCAGTTCAAAGACGGCTGCATCCATAATGGATTGAAGCGTATGATTCAGGTGATGAAATACTTCATCCAGATCGAGTGATGAAGTAATTTTTTGTCCAAGTTCATTGACCACGGTAAGATAACTGAGCGTTGTACGGGCACGTTGGCTTTCTTCAGTATGTTGCTTCAGTTTATTTTCCAGAACTAGGTTCTCTTCCAGTTTCTTGTCAGCGCTATCGATGTGTTCCGCCACCTTTGAAAATTCCGCAATCCCCAGGGTATTCAGAATTGAAGGGGAAGAACTTCCGGTTCCGGAAGTATCTTTCTTGCCGAAATTTTTATTTAAATTCCGGAGTGTGTGACGGATCCTGTTCCTTGCGAAAAAAAAGCATAGCAGGAATCCACAGGCAAAAAATAAACCGGGTAAAAGTATGTTCATTTGAGTCCGGACAAAGGAGACTGATTCAAATATAGTTTATTCTTCAGATACCATAACAAATGATTGTTTATTTCATGGCAGGGTGAATAAATTTCGGCTTTTCAGACCTAAACTTTCTTGTATCTTGCAATCTGAAATTCAAATTTTAGAACCTCTTATTTTCATATGAATTTTATTTCGGATAATCCGTTTCCGGGTTTGAGGGCCTTCGGACAGAAGGAGCAACATTTATTTTTTGGCCGGGAAGATCACATCAAAGACTTGTTGTCCAAACTTGGGAATAACCACTTTGTTGCTATTGTTGGCACTTCGGGTAGTGGAAAATCATCTCTTGTCAGGGCAGGATTACTGCCTAGGCTTCTGGAAGGTGCACTGACTTCCCGGAATTCATCCTGGCTGGTAGCGACCATGCGCCCGGGAAACACTCCGTTGAAGAATCTCGCGGACGCCCTTGCTACTCCTGCGGTGTTTGGAAGTACAGACCCAGATAAAATTTCAACATCAATTCTGGAAATACTCAGGGAAGATCAGCTGGGACTGATCCAGGCTGTTCGCCATTATATACCGGATGGAAAACAGGTACTCATTTTACTTGATCAGTTTGAGGAAATCTTTCGTTTCGGGGAAGAGATCAAAGGTCGTGAAGGGCATGAAGCGGTTCATTTTATTAATCTCATTACGCAAGCGATACGGCAACGGGATGTTCCGATTTATGTGGTCTTAACCATTCGTTCGGATTTTCTGGGAGATTGCGCGCAGTTCGAAGGGCTTCCTGAAGCGATTAATGATGGACATTATCTG
>CAYMMN010000486.1:0-2568 GCA_964391495.1 uncultured Flavobacteriales bacterium
GTGCATTACAGAGGTATAGGATTTTCCATCATAGCAGAATTCCCTGTACACTTCATCAGAGAAAAGCCAGAGGTCATATTTTTTCACCAGATCTCTCAGAGATTCCAGTTCTTCCTTACTGTACAAATAACCTGTCGGGTTGCTTGGATTGCAAATCAGTATTGCCTTCGTTTTTGAAGTGATGAGTTTTTCAAATTCAGCTATCGGTGGCAAAGCAAATCCGGATTCTATCGTGGAGCGTATAGGAACAACTTTGACATTTGCCTGGGTAGAAAAGCCATTATAATTGGCATAGAAAGGTTCCGGAATGATAATTTCATCTCCCGGATCCATACAACTCATCATTGCGATTTCTATGGCTTCAGAACCACCTGTGGTAATGATGATATCCTGGTAATCGAGGTCTATATTGAATCGTTTGTAATAGGTGGTGAGTTTGCGGCGATAAGACTCAATTCCCGCTGAATGGCTATATTCCACAACTTTCGGGGAGAAAGTATGGATCGCGTTCAGCAACGTTTCAGGTGTTTCAATATCCGGCTGACCAATGTTCAGGTGATAGATCTTTTTACCTTCTTTTTTAGCTTTTTCAGCAAAAGGAACCAGTTTGCGGATCGGAGAAGGCGGCATTTCACGGCCTTTTATTGATGTTTTGGGCATGGTATAAGTATTAACTATCCATTTATGGGCAAAAAATAAGCCCCCCGAATGGAGGGCTTAAAAATACAATTATTTTAGTTTCAGATTACTTAGCATCTGTTCCGGCAGGAGCGTCAGTTTTAACCGGTGCAGGAGCTTCAACATTGCCTTTCAGATGAAGGACTTTGTTTCCTCCTTTAGCGTTTGAAGTGATGGTAACAGTTTTATCCTGCATTCCCATTTTACCGGTTGAATTGAATTCAACATGAATCACACCTTTAGCACCTTTAGCTACCGGCTCTTTTGGCCATTGAGGAACAGTGCAACCACAAGAACCATGAGCTTCAGTGATGATGAGGGGTTCTTTACCTACGTTTGCAAAATTAAAATCGTAGGAAACTTTTTCTCCTTGTTTTATTGTGCCGAAATTGAATTCTTCAACATCAAATTTAAAATCAGGAGCATTTTTGTTGTCCTGAACTGCCGGAGTAGCAGCAGGAGCTGTTTTAGCATCTTGTTGTGCATTTGCTGCGACAACAAAAAGGAACATCGATACTGCTAAGATTGCTTTTTTCATTCTTGTGATTTGTTTTGGATTGTTTGTTATATAGTGTTAGTGTAATCTATATTCGTGCCACTTATTTTTTTGAGTCTACAGCAGGTTGTTCAATTGGTTTTTCAACAGTTCCCTTCATATGGATAATCATCGGGTTTTGTTTCGCATTGGAGGTTAAAGTGACAGTTTTGTCCTGAACTCCCATTTTGCCGGCAGAGTTAAATGTTACTTTAATCACGGAAGTCTGGCCTTTCATAATTGGTTCTTTCGGATAAACGGGCACTGTACATCCACAAGAACCTTCAGCTTTTGTAATGATGATGGGTTCGTTACCGGTATTTGAAAACTTAAATTCATAAGTTACGGATTCTCCCTGGGTGATGGTGCCAAAATTGTGCTCTTCTGTTTCAAATTTGAAAGAAGCCTGGTTGACATCATCATTGCCAATATTACTGAGAACTTTTTTCTCTTCCTGGGCAAAACCGCCAAAGGTAGAGAGCAGGAGCAGGATAAACAGAGTGGAACGGAGTTTCATAAGGGGAATTTTGAAGATGATTATCTAGTGAAATTATTATTTAGAATTTTCCAGTGGTAAACCTGATGTTTTCTTGATTGGCATGGTTTGATCTGAATTGTCTTCAGACGCTTCAACAACACCTTTAATAGTCAAAATTTTCGGATCAGTTTTAGCATTGGAATTCAGGGTGACAGTTTTAGTGAATGCGCCAACTCTTTTTGTATCGTAATGAACTTTGATCACACCTGTTTGGCCTTTCATGATTGGCTCTTTTGGCCATGTAGGAACAGTGCAACCACAACTTCCTTTTGCATTTGAAATAATCAATGGTTCTTTTCCGGTGTTTTTGAATTTGAATTCACAAGTTCCATCAGCACCTTGTTTGATTGTACCATAGTCGTGTGTTTCATTTTCAAAGGTTATTTCAGCGGCATTAGGGTTATCTGCCTTTACTTCAGTGGTGGTAGCTGCCGGAGCTGTCTCCTGAGCAAAACTGTTGTGTGCAGCTCCAAGAAGTAAAGCACATGAGATAGCGAGGTATTTTACTGTTTTCATAATTTTGAGAGTGTTTTTATTTAGGATTACAAAAATAGCCATTCATTTGAATAAGCTTCTATTTGACACCTTCTCTAACAAGATTTTTGCCAAAATTAGCAGGATGCTATGAAGGCAGAATGAAATTGGAACATGTAATTTTGAGGTGAAATTGAGTGAAAAGCGGCAATAGCTCAGTTGGCAGAGCATCAGTTTCCCAAACTGAAGGTCGCGGGTTCGATTCCCGTTTGCCGCTCAAAATACGGTTAAAGTACTGAAAACAAAGACCCCAAAATCTAAACTTTGGGGTCTTATTTAGGAG
>CAYMMN010000487.1:0-2561 GCA_964391495.1 uncultured Flavobacteriales bacterium
TGAGGATTCCACCAAGTATAAGCACTTGAAAGAATTTAATGAGACAGATTTAAGAAGAATCCATTCACATTTCCTTTTCAATCAGCTGGTGATTTATTACGAAGTCTATGACAGAAAAATGATTCATAAAATTCTGGTCCTCATCAAGGAAACAGATTCGGTATTTTACAAAGAGTATAACCTCAGAAAGGTAGAAATGCGGAAGAATCTCTTCCCTCCTGTTATTGTTCATTTTGTGCGTACTTTTATCCGGTAAATCGCAGATGACCATATTTTTTTCCATTATCATACCAACCTACAATCGCTGGAATTATCTCCAACACACGATTGAATCCGTCATTCAGCAGAAGTTCAGGGATTTTGAGATAATTGTCATTGATGATGGAAGTACGGACGACACTTTACAAAACTTAAGAAATACATTTGGCGCACATCCTAAAATTTCCATCGTTACTCAACCAAACCGGGAACGTGGTGCCGCACGTAATCATGGATTACGGCTTGCAAAAGGCGAATATGCTCTTTTCCTTGATTCAGATGATTATTTGCTTCCTGATCATCTGGAAGTGTTATATGATAAAATAAAAGAGCTTGGTGTTCCTGATTTTATTGCCACAAAATTCCAATTCATCAGGGAAAATAAAATTTCATACCCGGATGTCTGCAGGCTGAATGAAGGATATTACGATTATCGTCTCTTTTTGAATGGGAATCCATTGGCCTGTAATATTTGTGTACGCCTGGGCAATAAGGAGCTCCATTATTTTGAAGAAGATCGTAAATACGCGATTAAAGAGGATTGGATGTTTCATCTGCAAAATCTGAGGCATCATCGTTTGTATCTGATTGACAAGATCACTTTGCAAATGAATGATCATGATGACAGGTCTATGCGTGAAAACAACACAATAATCATCCAACGAACAAAGCTTGCCGAGGAATGGATACTTAAGAATGTTGATCTTCAGGCTGAAGACATTGCGATTCTGAAGGCTCATATTGATTATTTTATGGCCCTACATTCGTATATTGACGGTCAAAACCGGCAAGCCCTGAATTACCTTTGGAAAGCTGTGAGGCAAGCCGGATTAAAAAGAAAGTATGTCGTGCTTTTCCTGAAGTGCATAGCAGGGAATCAGGTAATTCAAAAAATAAAAAGAACTGTCTCTTGAGTAAGACCAAAAATATTCTGGTAATTACCTATTGGAGTTACAATGACGCTCTCATTCAGGCGTACACCCTTCCCTACATTCAGATTTTTGGTAATCTTCTTGATTCTAAAAATGTGGTTTACCTCGTCACGCTTGAGCAAAAACATCAGCGGCTGAACGCGAATGAAAAGTCACAGGTAAAGGAACGATTAAGGTTACAGGGCATCCGATGGATCGATTTCAATTATCATAAATTCGGTATCCTTGGATTTATTTACTGGATACCATTTTTCATAAGGCTACTTCTTCTCGCCATTACAAGAAATATCAGTCATGTGCACCCATGGTGTACTCCTGCCGGTTCAATAGGATATCTTGTTTCATTATTTTCAAGAAAGAAACTCATCGTAGACAGTTATGAGCCTCATGCAGATGTTATGCTGGAAACTGGCACCTGGAGCAGTTCATCCAATCAATTCCGTATCCTTAGCTGGTTTGAAAAATTGCAAGGTAAGCGTGCCAGTACATTAATTTGTTGCACTAAGGACATGGATGAATATGTTGAACAACGGTATCATTTTCAAATCGGACACCAGCTCATAAAACCCGCCTGCGTAAACCTTGATTTGTTTTCAAGAGCAAACCGGAAAAATCCTTACCTGCTGAAAAAACTTAATCTGGAAAATAAAATTGTTTGTGTCTATGCCGGTAAATTCGGCGGACTCTATCTTAAACAGGAAGTCTTTGATTTCTTCAAAGTGGCATACGACTTCTGGGGAGAAAAATTCAGGGTGGTGTTGCTGACGAGTGAAAAACAGGAAAATCTCATTGCCTGGATGAAGAATGCCGGAGTGCCGGAACATATTTTTATTCGCAAATTTGTGTTCCATTCGCGTGTTCCAGACTATATGGGACTTGGTGATTTTGCGATTAGTCCATACAAACCTGTCCCATCCCGAAAATATTCAGCCCCGATTAAAAATTCAGAATACTGGGCGCTTGGTTTGCCTGTCATCATCACGAAGAATATTGCCGATGACAGTAAGATCATCAAAGAAGAAGGAATTGGTGCAGTCATCGAGAATCTCAGCAATGAAGATTACCTGAAAGCAATAGTTACAGTAGATCAGTTGCTGAAAGCAAATACTCTTGATCAATTGTATCAAAAAATTCGTCCGATTGCAGAGGATCAGCGAAACTTTTCGCGTGTAAAAAGTATTTACGAGCAAATTTATTAATCGAACTCTTTTTTATAAGAACCAAAGCGGGGTTCGCATTTGTCAATTTCTATCCTCCTGCAATTGCTTCTTTTATCTCGTTCTTTTCCTTTTGTAATTCCTGGAAAGTATGATGAATAATAAACAAACTCGCTACGAAGAAAGGAATTGCAGGAATTTTATAGCGAACAAG
>CAYMMN010000488.1:0-2561 GCA_964391495.1 uncultured Flavobacteriales bacterium
AGCATATTCCATTAAACCTAGTTCATGATTCAATGCGGCAGCACGATCCATTCCCGACAAATAATCAATCGCGGTTCCAAGAGCGATGACGTCAGCGATATTTGGAGTTCCGGCTTCGAACTTATAAGGAACTTCATTGTAAGTAGTCTTTTCAAAACTCACCGAATGAATCATCTCTCCTCCACCCTGGTAAGGTGGCATCGATTCCAGATGATTCAATTTACCGTAGAGTATCCCGACTCCGGTTGGTCCCAACATTTTGTGTCCGGAAAAGGTGAGAAAATCACAATCAAGTTCCTGAACATTTAAAGGCTCGTGAACAACTGCCTGAGCAGCATCCACAAGTACTGGAATTTCTTTCTGATGCGCGAGGCGTATAATTTCTTTTATGGGATTGATGGTTCCAAGTGAATTGGATGTATGTACAACGGATACTAATTTCACTTTGTCTGTCAGCATTGAAAAAAACAGATCCATATTCAGCACGCCGGAATCATCCATAGGAATGACTTTCAACTTTGCCTTCTTTTCTTCACAAAGAATTTGCCATGGAACAATATTGCTGTGATGTTCCATTGCCGTGATGATGATTTCATCACCGGCATGAATATTCATTCTCCCAAATGTTGCAGCTACAAGGTTAATTCCTTCAGTTGTGCCCCGTACAAAGATGATTTCCTTCTCTGATGCAGCGTGAATAAAGTGCTGAACTTTCACCCTGACATCATCAAAAGCCTGTGACGCTTTCTGACTCAGGTAATGCACACCGCGATGAATATTCGCGTTGTAGGTTGAATAATATTCCGTTAAGGCATGAATTACGGTCTGTGGCTTTTGAGATGTCGCTGCATTATCAAAATATACCAAGGGTTTGCCATAAGCTTTTTGATTCAAAACAGGAAAATCCTTACGCGTTTCGTGTACATCAAATGTATGATGTTTATGAGATGCGGTTACAGCAGCGGATTTCATGATCAATTACCTTGTTGGAGTTTACTTTCAATCAATGGCATAAGCCTGTCACGTAAATTTTCAATGGAAATATTCTTGATAACATCCGCAGCGAATGCAATGTTCAAAAAAGCTTTTGCGGACTTCTCGCCTATCCCTCTCGAACGCAGATAAAATAGAGCTTCTGCATCAAGTTGTCCTGTTGTTGCACCATGCGAACACTTCACATCATCAGCGAAAATTTCCAGCTGAGGCTTGGTGTTCATTGTAGCCTCATCACTTAGCAAAATATTTTTGTTGGATTGATATGCATTGGTTTTCTGCGCATCCTGACGAACAAAAACCTTTCCGTTGAAAACACCCTGTGATTTTCCGCCCAGGACGCCTTTGTACAATTCATTGCTCTCGCAATTCGGCTTTGCATGATCAACCAATGTATGATTGTCGACAAGCTGATTTCCATCCGTGATATACAGACCATACAAATGCGCCGTACTGTTCACATCGTTCAGAACAATGTGGAGGTTGTTACCTACAATCGCTCCGCCTAGCGTAATGGTACTGATATTGAAAACGGAATCACGTGCCTGTACGGCTTCGGTATGACTGATGTGATAGGTAGTATTATTTTCGTTTTGAATTTTTATAAATTCAACATTAGCATTCGAACCGGTAACTATTTCGGAAACACAATTCGTGAATGCAGCGTTTACTGATCCGAGAGTATGATAACTGGATGCAATTTTTACGGACGAACTTTTCTCAGCAATGATCAGGTTTCGGGGATATACTACTGTTGACTGAGCCCTGGAATCATTGATATACAAAAGATGAATCGGCTTTTCTACTACTGTATTCGCAGGGATAAAAATAAATGCGCCGTCCAGTACAAATGCTGTATTCAGGGCCACGAAACTTTCCTGTTTCATTGGGGCATATTGGCCCAGGTGTTTTTTTACCTGCTCATGATTCCGGTTTACGGCCAATGAGTCTATGATCACTCCCTGAGGAATTCCATCCAATACGGAAAGTTCCTTGTTGAGATTTCCATTTTCAAAAACAAGAACAATTGACTCCTTTCCTGTCAGCAGACATGCCTGAATATCTTCTTTTGTCAAACGAAAAACCTGTGCCGGAAATGAAAATGTGTTTTTCAAAATTGGAGCTACATTGGTGTACTTCCATTCTTCATGTTTTGTAGTCGGAAAACCCAACTCCTTAAATCGACCAATGGCCATTTCATTGAGTTCGGAATTACCTTTCCCATGCGTTATCGAAAAAGCATCAAATGCTTCGATAAATTTTTCTGTCCCTGTATTTTGGTAGCCCGGATTCATTTTCGCTATTTCCTCTTAAATGTGAACATTGTTCTCTTCCTTGATCCAGTCGTATCCCTTTTCTTCGAGCTCGAAAGCAAGTTCTTTTGTACCTGATTTCACAATACGTCCTTTGTACAAGACGTGAACAAAATCAGGAACGATGTAATCCAGCAAACGCTGATAGTGGGTAATGACAATAAATGAACGGTTTTCGTTACGCAGCGCGTTGACACCATTGGCGACAATGCGCAAGGCATCGATATCCAGACCGGAATCAGTTTCATCCAATAC
>CAYMMN010000489.1:0-2557 GCA_964391495.1 uncultured Flavobacteriales bacterium
AACAACATGTTTCTTCGTGTTCATTTGCCCACCCTCGCGTGGGCAATTTTTATTCTGATCATTTGTGGGATTCCCGGAGATAAAATCCCGGAAATGACCTTCTGGCAATGGCTTAAACCGGATAAGATTGTCCATCTACTCATTTTCGGACTACTCTGCTTTTTGATGATCCGGAGTTTTCTTGCTTTGAATACCGGTTCATTCTTTTATAAGAATGCCAAAATGCTTTCCCTCCTACTCACAATCTTTTACGGTGTTCTGGTCGAGATTTTGCAGGCAACTGTTTTCATTCACCGCAGCGGAGATATTCGCGACGCGATAGCAAATTCCATTGGAGCTTTTGTTGGTTTGTGGATTTTTGGGAAAATGGCCAAGAAATCTGCACGGAATTAGTTGAATTTTTTTAGGTTCAAAGTTCGAAGTGCAAGGTTCGAGGTTCAAAACACTTGGTACTTGGTACCTGGTACCTTGTACCTTGTACCTCTAAAGTAATGACTTTTCAAGGTGCCTGAAACCCCGTAAACCAGCCATGAATTATTCCTAAATTTACTCCATGAAGGAAAAGCAAAAGATTATCGTGGCGGTGACGGGTGCAAGCGGAGCTATTTATGCAAAGGTTTTATTCGAAAAACTTCAGGCACTTGGGGATCAGATTGAGACGGTAGGACTCGTAATGTCAGACAACGCGAAAACAGTATGGCAATATGAATTGGGTAATTCCGATTACACGAAAAATAATTTTAAAGTGTATGATAAAGGAGATTTTTTCGCCCCTTTCGCCAGCGGCTCCTCTAAATTTGCATCCATGATTATTTGTCCCTGCTCGATGGGAACAATGGCAAGAATCGCTTCCGGAATTTCCAACGATCTTGTTACCCGGGCTGCGGATGTAATGCTGAAGGAAAGACGTAAACTGATTCTGGTTTTGAGGGATACTCCGTATAGTCTCATCCACATCAACAACATGAAAACAGTTACTGAAGCCGGTGGAATTATTTGCCCTGCCTCACCTTCCTTCTACTCAAAACCCGCTGACTTTGACAGTCTGGCCGCTACGGTGATCGACCGCGTTTTGGACCTCGCAGGACTGGAACATTCGACCTATCGCTGGAGTGAAAAAAAGGAAAAATGACGAGAATGCAGGAAATGGTCGGAGTTATAAACAAGAAAGACCAAAATCTTGTACAGGCGTGCCAAATTTGTCCGTTTTTGACCTAAAAAAAGAATTCTCCTGAAAGACAAACGGTTAAAATATTGATTGTTAAAACCCGTTTTTCTTCTTGACAGATATAGAATGAGTAAGTACTTTAGTATAACCAAAGACTAAACCTTAGTACCATGTTTGAATACTCCAAGCAAATTCTAACCAAGGTTAGTTTCGATAAACACCTTTTCCGCAAAGAACTTATTAAGTCACTTCAGATCCTGAAAAGGGATGAGCGACGCTTGCTGAAAATCTGGTGTATCGCAACATTCGCGGCTTATTCTGATGTAGTCATTGAAGCGTTCAGGAAGTTTTCCTGAGAAAATTAAGGTTTCTTTTTAGTCCTTCATAAGCGGTTCGCTCTACAGCAGAATCCTGAAATATTTTTTTGAATACCTCATCGGTTATTTCTTCCCAGTCCTTCTTTTTCATTTGTATCAATTCCTCTTTGGGTTGAAATTGTGGTTCATGATGTGGTTTTGAAAATCTGTTCCAAGGACAAACATCCTGACAGACATCACAGCCAAAAGTCCAGTTTTCAAATTTACCCGACATCTCCGGTGGGATAGCTTCTTTAAGTTCAATAGTGAAATAGGAAATGCATTTGCTACCGTCTACCACCTGAGGTTTTATGATCGCCGCGGTTGGACAGGCATCAATACAACGCGTACAGCTGCCGCAATAATCACTGATCGGTGCATCCGCTTCCAAGTCCAGATCAAGAATCAGTTCAGCGATAAAGAAAAATGATCCGGATTTTTTTGTGATCAGATTACTGTTTTTTCCAATCCAACCCAGCCCGCTTTTCGCGGCCCATGCTTTTTCCAGTACCGGCGCTGAATCCACAAACACACGTCCGCCAATGTCTCCGATTATATTCTGCAGCACAGACAGGAGCTCCTTTAATTTCTCACGAACCACATAATGGTAATCGATGCCGTAAGCATATTTTGAAATTTTCGGTGCTTCGGGATCGGCTTGTTTTTGCGAAGGGAAATAATTGTAAAGCAGGGAGACAACAGATCTGGCACCGGGAACAAGCAGTCGCGGATCCAGACGTTTATCAAAATGATTGGCCATGTAGGCCATTTTTCCATGGCGGTTTTGCAGAAGCCACTGTTCAAGTCGTGGAGCTTCCTCTTCCAGGAATTCGGCTTTTGAAATTCCGCAATAGCTGAAACCGAGCCGTTCAGCTTCGGTTTTGACAATGGAGGCATTTTCTGCGGATTTTCCGTTCATGAAGAATTCAAAATTAGCAAGGAATCCCGGTTTTAAAATTTTTTTCTCAAAATACTTGACAAGCCCTGATTCAGTATGATATATTTGTGATATCATTTTAATATCAACTCTATG